>NZ_JACEQV010000027.1:0-72347 GCF_015356275.1 Pseudoalteromonas sp. PPB1
GGGTTGCTTTTGGCTGTTTGTCATTTATTGCGGATGAATGTTCGGGTTACGACAATAATTGCATGACAAAAGTGATGTAAACAAAAAAGCACCCGAAGGTGCTTTTTTTGTTTGGCTATGAACTGATGTGCCAAGGCTAAGAAAGCCGCAAAAGAGGCCGAGCAACAAGCAGACTCTGAGCCTGCTGAGATTGACGCTGAACCGGAAGATCCTCGCAAGGCCGCCGTTGCTGCTGCCATTGCCCGTGCCAAGGCTAAGAAAGCCGCAAAAGAGGCCGAGCAACAAGCAGACGCAGAACCGGCCGATTCAGCGCCCGAAAACGAAGCGCCCCTGAGCGCGGAAGAAAAACGTCAAGCGGCAATTAAAGCCGCCGTGGCACGCGCAAAAGCGAAAAAGCAGGCCGCCGCCAAAGACCAAGAAGGAAATGATCTGTCATGAAATTAACCATGGCTTCATCGCCCCACAATCACAGCCATAAAACACTTAGCCGTCTGATGCTGACAGTGATCGCTGCGTGTGTCCCTGGCATTTTAGTGCAAAGTTACTTTTTCGGTCCTGGCACCCTACTCCAGCTACTACTGGCGTTGCTGACTGTCAGCGCGACCGAAGCCGCTATGATGAAACTACGTGGTCGCCCTGTTTGGCCAACACTCAGTGATGGCAGTGCCTGGCTGACCGCAGTGCTGCTCGCGGTGAGTATTCCACCTTTGGCCCCCTGGTGGGTCACTGTAATTGGCTGTGTATTTGCCATTGCCATAGTCAAGCAGCTCTATGGGGGTCTGGGCTTTAACCTGTTCAACCCCGCGATGGCTGCATACGTTTTACTGCTAATCTCATTTCCGGTACAGATGACCAGCTGGACACCAATCATAGACATACAAGCAACATCGCTGTCTGCACTTGACCAATTGGCACTCATTTTTACTGAACAAACTCTAGCAGGAGTGCCGCTTGCGGAAGCACGCCAGGTCATTGATGGTACGACCTCAGCAACCCCGCTTGATCATGTCAAAACGGCCATATCGCAAAATTTGACTGTCTCAGAAGCCACTGATAGTGCCGCGTTCGGGGAATATGCAGGACAAGGCTGGCAGTGGGTTAACCTGGCTTACTTGTTAGGCGGTTTGTACCTGCTAAAAGCCAAAATCATTAACTGGCATATCCCGGTGGCGTTTATTGTGACCCTGGCAATATGCAGCGGCCTGGGGTTTGCACTGTTTCCGGCAACGCAAGCAGGTACCCTGTTCCACCTGCTGAGCGGCGCAACTATGCTGGGCGCCTTTTTTATTGCCACCGATCCGGTGTCAGCCAGTACCACCAACCGCGGCCGTCTGATCTATGGCGCACTGATTGGGCTACTGGTTTATCTTATTCGTCATTTTGGTGGCTATCCGGACGCCGTTGCCTTTGCCGTTTTGATCATGAACATGGCGGTGCCTTTGATTGATTACTATACGCAGCCTCGTACTTACGGGCATGGAGCAAGCTCATGATCCTGTCATCAATGAAGAAAAATGGCCTTATTCTGACCGCCTTTGCACTGGCGACCACAGGTAGCGTCGCACTGGTACAAACCTTTACGGCACCAGAAATTGCCAAGCAGGAACAACGTCACCTGATGCGCGTCCTCACTCAGGTCATTCCACAGGCGCAATACGATAACGAGCTCTACCTGGACTGCACGGTAAGCAGTGCGCCGGAGCTGGGTCCTAACGGACCACATGTCATCTACCGAGCGCGTCTGCAAGATACCCCTGTCGCCTTGCTGGTACAACATATTACACCGCGTGGCTACAGCGGCAATATCGACATTCTGAGCGCAGTCTACAACAATGGTGAGATAGCCGGCGTACGCGTCACGCGCCATGAAGAAACCCCCGGTCTTGGCGATAAAGTAGAGCTGGCAAAGTCTGACTGGATAACCCGTTTCAGTGGAACGGCCGTAACTCAGGAAAAAGACCCGGCTTTTAATGTCCAAAAAGATGGCGGGCAGTTTGATCAATTCACCGGTGCGACTATCACACCACGCGCCGTCGTTCAGAGTGTTAATGCCGCAGCCTGGTATGCCCGCAGCAATTTTGACACACTCTTTGCAGCGCCAAACCACTGTCAGGAGGCCATCGATGAGTGAATTTAAACAACTCGCCCACGAGGGGATGTGGAAAAACAACCCCGCACTCGTGCAGCTGCTGGGCCTGTGTCCGTTGCTGGCCGTCACCAGCACCATCACCAATGCTTTGGGCTTGGGGCTGGCCACTTTACTGGTACTGGTTGGCTCCAATGTCACAGTCTCAATTGTGCGAAACTGGGTCCCCAAAGACATCCGGATCCCGGTCTTTGTGATGATCATTGCCGCCTTCGTGACTATCGTACAACTACTCATGAACGCATACACGTTCGGTCTGTATCAGTCATTGGGGATTTTTATTCCGCTTATCGTCACCAACTGTGCCATCATTGGCCGTGCCGAAGCATATGCCTCTAAAAATACCCCCCTACTTTCGGCATGGGATGGCATTATGATGGGATTGGGCTTTGGTGCTGTGCTGGTGTTACTTGGCGCCATGCGCGAGTTAATTGGCCAGGGCACCCTGTTTGATGGTGCAAACCTGTTACTGGGCGACTGGGCTACGGCACTGCGGATCGAAGTCATCGAGTTCGACAGTCAATTTCTGGTGGCCATTTTACCGCCCGGCGCATTTTTAGGACTCGGTTTAATCATTGCAGCTAAGAATTATGTCGATGCCCGCAAAGAAGCCCAGGCTGAACCTGTCGGCAACCCTGAAAAGGCGCCACGAGCCAGGGTCACCAGCTTAGATTAATTCGTTGCGGGAAAGCCGTCACTTTCCCGCTCAACACCGATAAAATCAACAGCACAACCATACAGCAAGTAAGTCAGTACTATGAATAAAGCAAAACGACTCGAAATTCTCACCCGTCTGCGGGATGACAATCCTAACCCGGAGACTGAACTGGAATACACCTCACCATTCGAGCTGCTGGTCGCCGTCACTTTGTCAGCTCAGGCCACTGATGTGAGTGTCAACAAAGCCACTCGTAAGCTGTTCCCCGTGGCTAACACACCACAGGCGATTATCGACCTGGGTGTCGACGGCCTGAGGGACTACATCAAAACCATAGGCTTATTTAACTCTAAAGCAAATAACGTCTACAAGATGTGTCATATTCTGATGGAACAGCATGACGGTGAAGTCCCGGAGAACCGAGAGGCTCTTGAAGCCCTGCCTGGCGTCGGTCGTAAAACCGCTAACGTGGTGCTTAATTGTGCTTTCGGCTGGCCCACCATTGCTGTTGATACACACATTTTCCGTGTATCAAACCGCACTAAATTTGCCATGGGTAAAGATGTGGTCGCAGTTGAAGAAAAACTAGAAAAGGTGGTGCCCAAAGAGTTTAAAGTCGACGTCCACCACTGGCTGATTTTACTCGGTCGCTACGTGTGTACCGCACGCAAGCCTAAATGTGGCAGCTGTATCATCGAAGACTTGTGCGAGTTTAAAGAGAAAGTAGAAGACTAAGTAAGCACTCAATTAAGAGCGGTAACGATAAGTGTCAATCGTTACCCCCACAAACAACCTGCCGAATATGACCAAAGATAGTCAGTAAGCGTTGTACCTTATTACTGCCTGTTTTTGGCTATAGCTTAACCTCTAGAAGTCAGTTCTTGTAGATTAATTTTTAGCTCTTGTTCTGTTATATCTAACTTTTCACAAATAATAGGAAGAACCTGATGAATTAATCTCATACCTTGGATCAGCTCATTCATATAGATATCAGGATGAATTTGTGCCGAATTAAAACCCATACTTTCTCGCTCAGCGGAGACTCCAATCGCATCGTGGTGATTGTGAAGTAGAGTCATTACCTCAACTTTCATAGGTATACCATTTTCATATGAAAGCTTCTTAAACTCCACCAACCAATCTCCATAATTATTAAAAGTCTTCCTTCTAAATCGTTCAATATCCTTGCAAACGCTCGTTTGGCCCTCCACCTTTGCAAGTGCAAGCTCAATCAAGCAAGGCTCAATATTCTCAATACCTGAGTCAGAAAACCCTTTTACGTCAATTAAACTATCCATAGCGTCATCCATATATGCTAAATAGAAACCATACAGATCAGTTAACACATTGAAGCACCTGCCCACTAGAGAAGAATACGGGTTGGCTTCCAATATTTCCAAAACCCTTTCCCACTCTGTGTGATTATCCGTATCTAATGCGGTTCTATAGTCAAAATCTAGTTCTGTAGGAAAAGCTCTGGGGATTTCAGCTCCTGCACTATTTAGCGTACTTAAAATGCTAAAAGTTAAGTATCGTGCATCACCGTATATTTCGAGAGGATACGTATGATAACCTGTCTCGGAGTTATCAAGTGCCCGACTAGCTTCAAACTCGACAAGTAGGCTCCACTTCTTAACCTGCTCCTCCCCCCCAACTAAAATAATCAGCTCAGGTATATCCCCCTCCTCTAAACCAATCATTTTTAATAAACTTTTCTCCATCTCAAGTGACATAAACTCACCATTCTTCCATTTCGTCACCTGAGCTCTAGATACACCGAGCTTATTTGCAAGCTCTGTCTGGTTACACTCTAATCTTTCCAATGCTAAGGGTATTAGTGCTTTTGCAGTCATAACAGCCACCTTGTTAAGTTAACATCAGCAATTATTAACTTAACAAGGTAATAGTTCAAACTCAATAAGCAGAATTAAGTTAAATTACCGTAAGAATGAGTCGGCACCCATTAAGTATTTCAAATCAATAATGCTGGCTTTAAACGACCTTTGCTACATATCTGCTCGCATATCAACGCCGCAGACAACTACA
Organism: Pseudoalteromonas sp. PPB1; assembly: GCF_015356275.1. Lineage (NCBI taxonomy): Bacteria > Pseudomonadati > Pseudomonadota > Gammaproteobacteria > Alteromonadales > Pseudoalteromonadaceae > Pseudoalteromonas > Pseudoalteromonas sp. PPB1. The sequence continues at coordinate 4,851 of NZ_JACEQV010000027.1, forward strand.
TTTTTCGCGTTTCAAACCTTACTAAATTTGCCATGGATAAAAATGTGGCAGCTATATCATCGAAGACTTGTGCGAGTTTAAAGAGAAAACAGAGTAAACACCTTGGTGCACAGTGGGCGCAACTCAAAGCCCACCACACATCACTGCCACCCACATTATTCGCTGTTTGCTGGTCGCCTGATCATCATTAGTCTTTTAAGCAACACACTGCTGCCCAGCTCATCTGTGATTTGATTGTACCAGTTGGTGAACAAGACCCGGATCACCCAGTAGAAAAGTACACCTATCATCAGATATATCAGCGCATTACTGTCTATGAAATCCGGCCAACTGTCTGATGTATTGGCTGAGAAAGACATCACCGCACCTAATAACGCAAAACACGCTCTCCACGTATGCCTAACCATGCGATGCTTGCCGCTGAGTCCACCACTCAATATCATTTTGGCATCTAGACACGCAGCCATCGCGGCAATCACCGCATGAAGGGTAAATATGGTTTTGAATGTTGCCGAAAGCTCGGTTGCGGTATAAACGAAGTAAAACAAGTCAAAGCTGATGTAGATGATCACCAGCATTGCAATGAACTCAAAAGCGCCCACTGAACGCTCTTTTCTCAACACAACCGCCCAGGCTGTTGAGCCATAGTACAAGGTCAGTAACGCCATCGTCAGGCCGCCATTAAACAGCGCGGCACTGCCCGCCATAATTAACATAGAAAAAAAAAATAGATTTCCGGACCATCTGTGTCTGGTGGTTCCTTTGGCAAAACTCAATGCGCCTATGCCAAACAACAATAAAAATGACCCAGCAATAATATGCAACGTCAGCATGTCGCCTCCTTGTTATATCTGATATCTGTGAGCATTGCTTTTGTGCACCGTTGCTCGCCAAAGTCAGGAGTTATCCAAGCCTTCCCTGACTGAAATTTACACTAACAAGACGCGTGTTAATTTAGTACATCAATTAAACGATAAATCCAAATGAAGTGTTACAAACCATTACATTTATGTCGTGGCTGACCAATTTGTTTGAGCAGCATGCCTGCGTTACCTTTAGAACAAGTGTTACAAACTCCATATATTCAGTGTCTTATTCACATGCTAAGCTCACATTATTAAGCAACGGATTGGTTATTCTCTGATGACGCTACCGCAACTACTCACGGCCCTGGTGCCCATCCTTAGCGTGTTTCTCTTGCTGGTGTTATTTAGGTTACCTGCGAGGCAAGCTATGCCGTTTAGTTTGCTGCTTAGCGCTTTATCCGCTTATTTGGTCTGGCAAGTCCCCTGGCAACAAATCTCAGCCGCCGCACTGGAGGGCTTGATCATCGCACTGACCATAATATGGATTGTTTTCGGGGCAATCTTTTTACTCAAGGTGCTACAACACACCGGGGCTGTCCTCACCATTAAACACGGGTTCGCCCGGATCAGTCCCGACAAACGAGTGCAGTTGATTATCATTGCCTGGTTATTTGGCAGCTTTCTGGAGGGGGCAGCCGGATTTGGTACACCCGCAGCCATCGCAGCGCCATTGCTGGTTGCCCTGGGGTTTACGCCGCTGAGCGCGGTTGTACTGGCACTGGTGGCAGACTCCAGTGCGGTCTCATTTGGTGCCGTTGGTACACCAGCGATTGTCGGAATTGGTCAGGGTGCAGCGAATATCGACTACTCACAGGTTAAGCACATCGCTTTAACCGCCATTGGTATTGATATTATTGTTGCAGCCCTATTACCTTTGATCTTAGTTATGCTGTATTGCCGCTTTTTCAGCGACGCCCCTAGCTGGCGATCCGGATTTGCGATGGCGCCTTTTGCCCTATTCAGTGCGCTGGCTTTTACCCTGCCCGCGTATGGCGTCGTCTGGTTACTGGGGCCTGAATTTCCCTCTGTGCTGGGCGCCATGGCAGGATTAGCGATTGTCTGCCCCTTAGCGCAAAAAGGGTTTCTATTGCCTAAACCCGAAAACACAACAATATCAACGACGTCGAATACTGACACTCCTTCATTGAGCCTGGTCAGAGCCTGGTTGCCCTATGTATTAGTTGCCGCATTGCTCGTGCTAACCCGGATCCCCTCATTGCCGTTCAAAGCAATACTTCAAAGCGTTCAGTTTGAATGGACCCATATCCTGGGATCCGCCATTTCAGTCAATGTCATGCCTCTGTATCTGCCAGGCAGTGTGTTTGTCGTAACCGCGCTTTTTGCATTGCGGTTGCAAGGCGGCACGATGTCACACTTTCGTCTTGCCCTGCAAAACAGTGCCAGTATGTTATTGCCCTCGGTCATCGCATTGGGCGCAGCCGTGCCTATGGTACGTATCTTTCTGCACTCCGACGTAAACGATGCAGCCCTGCCCGCCATGCCGATGGCACTGGCTGAATCTGTCGCGTTACACTTGAGTGACTTTTGGTTATTGATTGCGCCTCTGGTGGGTGCGTTAGGGGCTTTTATCGCGGGCTCGGCAACCTTTTCTAATCTGATGTTTGCCAGTTTTCAGCAAGCATTAGCAGCAGAAGCCGGGCTGGATATGCAGCTGGTGCTGGCACTACAAATGCTCGGCGCGAATGGTGGCAATATGATTGCGGTGGTCAATGTGGTGGCAGCCGCCAGTGTCGTCGGCCTGCATGGCAAAGAGGGTGATATTATTCGTTACACCCTGATTCCCATGCTCTATTACTGTCTGGCGGCCAGCCTGGTTGCCTGGCTGATTTTTATTTAGTGCTCCCAGGAAGGGAAAGGATCCGGTAGCGTTTTCCACGCTTGCTGGCCTTTTAGCACGTCTTCTTCACTCAGCAAACACGCGTTCAGGCGGCGGATAATGTCTTCTTTATCCAGCCCCTGACCAATAAACACTAATTCCTGGCGCATGTCGCCAAAAGGCTCAACCCAGTGCTCTTCAATGGCAGCAATATATTCCGGGTCTTCTGGCCACTGATCTCGTGGTACGGCTTTCCAAAATAGTCCTGCCGCGCCATGTCTGGCAATTCCCCCAGCCTGACTCCAGCTACCGGCAAAGTGAGGCCGGGTTGCCAGCCAGAAAAACCCCTTTGAGCGGATAAGCTTGCCGGCCAGCTCGTCACTGTGTAAGAAGTCATAAAACTTTTCCGGATGGAAGGGTCTTCTGGCACAAAAAGTAAAACTGCTGATGCCAAACTCTTCCGTTTCCGGAATGTGCTCGCCCCTGAGCTCTTTGAGCCAGCCGGGCGCCTGCTGGGCTTTTTCAAAACTGAACTTTTTGGTATTTAACACCTGCGTCAGAGGGACCTTGCCATGTGCCATGGGTATTTGCTCAGCATCGGTATTAAGTGTACGCAAAATGCTCTGCAAACGTTTAAGCTCAGTATCTGAGATCAAATCTGTTTTACTGATCAGCAATACATCGGCAAATTCAACCTGTTCAACAAGTAAATCGGCCACACTACGCTCATCTTCCTCACCTAAGCTCTCACCGACATCCTGCAACGCCTCAGCCCGATCGTAGTCTTTCAGAAAGTTCACCGCATCCACTACTGTGACCATAGTATCCAAAGTGGCGATGTCAGATAGACTTACCCCCTGCTCATCTGCAAAGGTAAAGGTTTCAGCTACGGGCAATGGTTCAGAAATACCGGTTGATTCAATCACCAGGTAATCATATTTACCCGACTTCGCCAGCCGGTCGACCTCTTCAAGCAGGTCTTCTCTGAGTGTGCAACAAATGCATCCATTACTCATCTCAACCAATTTTTCCTCGGCCCGATTGAGACTCACTTCATTTTGAACCGTCGCAGCATCAATGTTGATTTCGCTCATATCATTGACAATAACGGCCACTTTTAGACCCTCACGGTTACTTAGAATATGGTTCAGCACCGTGGTTTTTCCTGCCCCTAGAAAGCCTGACAACACGGTTACGGGCAATAAATTTGATGTATTTAACTTAGCCATTGCTTGATTACCTTACACAGTTTTTGACGGTAGATTGTGTGGGTTCAAGTTCTGTCAGACATCTCTGTCTTTAACGTACATGTGCTCCTTCAGTTCAGAGCACAGTTTTACGTCAGCGCATAATTCAGCAGTGGGTCTTGCCAGCAAGCGGGCAATGCCGATCGGTTCACCCGTTTCCTGACAATAGCCATACTCATTGAGCCGGATCCGCTCCAGTGCCTGCTGGATTTTAGGTAACAGCTTCTGCTCACGGTCAACAATGCGCATCAGGATCATACATTGCTCTTCCCATGATGCTCTGTCACTCAAATCAACCAATTCAGGCGGATCCATTATTTGTGCTTTGGTATCGCGAATACGCGCTCTGGTAGAGTCATGTAACTCAACCAGATATTGTCTGAAAAATGCTAATTGTTCGGCATTCATATAATCGGATTCAGGTGCAGCCAGAATTTGCTCCGTTGTGAGCGTTGAGGGTTTGGAATTAAGTGCTTGCATATCAGGCGCCTTGTCAGAACATTGAATTTGACAATGTTATATTATAACAAAATAATATTTAAAAGGATCACCCGATAAAATTTATTTGCGATGCCATATTGCCTGAGTAAGTTAGTAGAGCTTTGCGCTACAAGCCAGGATAAGATCAGTCAATATTTAGTTTATTCGTCAAAGACATATGGTAATTTAGCAAAGTTATTTTTGCCTGTATCACCGCGCTTTCTTCCTCTGTGAACTGGCTCAACACTTGTTGCAGCTGGGCTTTGTCTGAACTCATTGTAGCCAGCGCCTCTAGCACGCTTAAACGCACCAACTCACTCTCATTGTCGCTGGCTGTTGCGATCAGAGTCTGTATCTGGCTGAGACGCTCAGTACTTACCTCAATCTGTTCGACATTTTGTGCCATTAAGTGAATCGCAAAACTCTGAAATAACTCACCTTTGTACTGGCTATGTGTCATTAAGTCCGCGAAAAAGTACTGAGATACCAGCTCTGGCATTTCTTCGAGATAGTGTTCTATCTCATCAAACTGTGTGTATATATCCGCGCTTGAAACGCGAAAGTCTGTCAGCAAATGCTGTTCAATGAGCCTGGCAATATCCTGACTTGCATAATCCGCTAAGTCTGGGTACACATGACTGTCTAAACCTATGTCCTGTGCTATCGCTAGTAAAGCAGCCTTGTCAGTGCTCGCCTGCTTCGGCATGCGCCCGCTATTACGTGTAGATGCTGTTGTGGTGTTTACCTGTTCTTTCGGTCTCCCCTTTACCTCGCTCAAAAGCGGGGTACCTGTCTCAAAATGAGGTGCTGATTGTACAGCCGGGTGCTCAGCGCTACCTGCATGCGCGCCGCTCCCCGGGGAGGGTTGATACAGTAACATCGCCGCTATCAGAAAACCGAGCATAAAGCACAAGATGTTGATCAGTAGGTATTTAGCTTTCATGCTACATCCCAATACCAGTTAGCAGACTGACCTGAAACGGTCAGCCTGCCTGAATATATTAGTGGATATCGAAGCGCACGCCCTGACAGCCATTGTTGTGATAGGCCGTGCCCGCGCTCTTGATAGACCAGAAGATCTCTCCGCGCGTTGAATTCGCATTGGTTGGTGTGAATGTACGTTTGCACGTTTTAGTTTTTTTGTTGTCCCAAACAGGCTTGCCATGCTTGAGTTTGACGAAGGTATAGTCCAGTTCCATTTTATACTCTTCGTTGATGTTCGCACCCAGATCTGGATAAAAGCCGTGACCATAACCCGATGTCAGGTTTTGCTTTCTTTTTTCACGAAACACAACTGTATTATCACTAATACGCTTGATCTTTAGCTCAACCGTGGTCACTGTGTAGCCGCCACGATTGCAGTAAAAAATCATGGATTGATTACCACGGGTCGTATTTGCCCAGTTATAAGGCGCAACGTCTCGCCAGATCTCGCAATCTTGCTTTTTACCGGAGAAGTAACCTCCATCGACTCCTGCTACGCTCACCTGCGTGTTCGCCAGTGTCATGATCAGTGCTGCGACACCCATTTTTGAGGCTTTCTGTAACTTGCTCATTTGTTATCCCTATGTGTGATTTATATACGCATATCAATGTCAAAATCTGTGATTTGGACATATAAAGTTGCTATTCTAAATAATACCAGCAAGAGATTGCTTATTCACATTTTCTTAATTTTTTTAATTGCTGAGTCTCAACAGAAACTGATCAACCAATGCAGCTTGATCGGCCAGCGCTTGCTCTGTATTTTTCATCGCTGCAGTGGTGGTGTCTGCACTTTGCATTGAGGCATTCGCAAGCCCGGAGATATTCACGGCTTTGTCGTTGATCTCATTACTAGCACCCGACATTTGGTCAGTCGCAGTGGCTATTTCGTAATTCAGTGCAGAAATATCTTTTACCATATGCTCTATCGAGGCCAAGTTTTCTCTTGTTTGCTCAGCTTGAGCCACACATTCAGTCGACTTCTCAACCCCATTTTGAATCGCCGCTACCGCGCGCTCAGCCCGTTGTTTGAGCCCGGCGACTATATCATCAATCTCTCTGGTCGAATCCTGAGTTCGTTGTGCCAATGCCCTTACTTCATCAGCCACCACGGCAAAACCTCGGCCTTGCTCACCAGCCCTGGCGGCTTCTATTGCCGCATTCAGAGCTAGCAAATTAGTCTGCTCCGAAATATCGCGTATCACATCAACCACTCCCCCAATATGCACGGTTTGTTCATTTAGCTCAGCAATATCACGCTGAGTGCGGCTCAACTCTTCACATAAAGCATGGTTTGTTTGCATGCTGGCCTGCACCACAGAGTTCGAATCCAATACTGAGCGCAACGCCCCTTCAGAGCGGTTCGCAGCATCACTGGTATTGCCTGCAATATCAGAAATCGCAGCGGTCATTTCGTTCATCGCTGTCGCCAAAGAACCAGTCTGACTTTGTTGCTCCTGCAATAGCTCGGTATTGCTGTGGCATTCTGACACGGTTGCTTGTGCATGCTGGTCAACAAGCTGACTGGCATCTTGTACTCTGCCCAGCACGGCGCGTAGCTCAGAGCCGCGTGCCAGCAACGCTAGCTCAATGGCCGCGACATCATTCACTTTATTGAGGTAGATTTTTTGCATCAGGGGATTGTCGTAAACTTGTTTGGCTTTTTGACTCAAACGACGCACCGGTGACAGCCTTTGATAAGTCAGCGTAAGTACGCCAACAAGCAGTAAGGTCTCCAGGATGTAGTTCCATGGTGCAGGCAAGCTGGTAAAAATCATGCTCAATATATAAGACACCAATAGGATCAACATCATTTGAGCTGACAAAGACATAGATGAACGCGTCAATTTTGCCGCATCAACCCCCTTATCAAGTTGCTGGTAGATGTTTTCAGCTCGTTTCACCACTTTCCGTTCGGGCTTGGTTCGCACGGATTGATACTCGGCAGTTTGACCAAGCTCATCATTGATTGGCGTCACATAAGCATTGACCCAGTAATGGTCTCCATTTTTACAGCGATTTTTTACTATGCCCATCCAGGGCTTGCCTGACCCGATGAATTGCCAGAGATCTTTAAATGCGGCTTTGGGCATAGTTGGGTGACGTACCAGGTTATGTGGCTGCCCTTCCAGCTCATCTAATGCGAAGCCAGCAACATCACAAAAGCTCTGGTTCGCGTATGTGATCCGCCCTTTTGTATCTGTGGTAGATAAGAGGTTATAAGAGACCGGATAATCATTTTCTTTATCCGTATAATCGGTACATCTTTTGGCCATGATACTCACCTAAAAAACGCGATACTAACCCATTTTTCTTAGGTGAGCTTGTTAATAAAGCCTTAACTTTGTTTTAAATCAAATAATTCAAGTAAATGAAATATATGAAAAAATTCATCAGAATATTGAAAATAACGAAACAGAGGAGGATAAATCTAATGGGGAAATTATGAGTATGAATTAAAAAAGAATGACATTTCTAAGAAGAGTGGCGTCCCCTAGGGGATTCGAACCCCTGTTACCGCCGTGAAAGGGCGGTGTCCTAGGCCTCTAGACGAAGGGGACGCAGGTGTTTTTCCTGTGTCACTAGGACTGGTTATTTAGACTCTTACCATACGAGTATTTTACTTACCGAAGTAAGTGGCGTCCCCTAGGGGATTCGAACCCCTGTTACCGCCGTGAAAGGGCGGTGTCCTAGGCCTCTAGACGAAGGGGACACAGAATGTGTCACTAGGACTGGTTATTTAGACTCTTACCATATGAGTTTAGTACTTACCTAAGTAAGTGGCGTCCCCTAGGGGATTCGAACCCCTGTTACCGCCGTGAAAGGGCGGTGTCCTAGGCCTCTAGACGAAGGGGACGCAGAATTTGTCTAGCAAATTACTGATTTGCTAATTCTGCGTTGAGGTGAGCCTTTTGCCAGAAAAAGCGAACGGCATTATTCTCTCTTACAGAATGTTCTGTGTCACTAGGACTGGTTATTTAGACTCTTACCATACGAGTTTAGTACTTAACTAAGTAAGTGGCGTCCCCTAGGGGATTCGAACCCCTGTTACCGCCGTGAAAGGGCGGTGTCCTAGGCCTCTAGACGAAGGGGACACAACATTTCGAAGTATGGCATTCGAAGCCACATCCGAACATTATATCACTAGGACATATTTACACTAGGTTTGGTGGAGCTAGGCGGGATCGAACCGCCGACCTCTTGCATGCCATGCAAGCGCTCTCCCAGCTGAGCTATAGCCCCTCACCTATTCGCAATGAAACGTCACCGCCGCATCGCTGAGTGCGGGGCGCATTCTATGCATCACAGAAAACAAAGTCAACACCTTTTCTGCAAGTTTTTCTTAACTGCTGGAAAAACACCCGAAAGAACAGAATATAAGCGAAACTCAGGGTGCAATCAATAGAAGTCTATGTTTTTGCTCAATTTAAAACCAGTTCACCCTATCAAACACGGGTCATGGCACTTCCCCATCAGTATTTTGAGGCCACTGTTATCCACATCTTCTATCATTCTCTCCAAGCTGTAGTTAAATTAAAAAGCGCAGATTAATGCCCTGCCACATGCAACAAGTATTTTGAGCTGAGGCTCAAAGATACTCAGCACAAAAATAAGCCTTTTAATATTGCCCGACAACTCACCCCCTCTTTAATTCAACCTGCAGCCTAATCCCCCACAACTCCCGATTCTATTTCTATCACTTTCATAAGATATCTATGCTTCATTTATCGCCTGGACATATAATGAAGGGAAATACCCAAAAAACGAACAGGTGAACATAAAAGAAGCATGCAGATAAAAAATCAAGATTTTGTGTTGACTCCTTTGAAAGGAAACATATAATAGCGCCCCACAACGACACGGCAAGGTGTTGTTGGTTTCGAATGTGGGTTGTTAGCTCAGTTGGGAGAGCATCGCCCTTACAAGGCGAGGGTCACTGGTTCAAGTCCAGTACAACCCACCATAATTTTGGTGAACTTGGTCGATGCAGCATCGCGCTCATTCTTACCAATGCAAGTTTTCTGATTTAAGGTCAGTACAACTCACCATTAATTCGGTGAAAAGACAGCATAGTCATTCACATTTGAAACAGCGTATTGGGTTGTTAGCTCAGTTGGGAGAGCATCGCCCTTACAAGGCGAGGGTCACTGGTTCAAGTCCAGTACAACCCACCATTAATTGGTGAACTTTGGTCGATGCAGCATCGCGCTCATTCTTACCAAGGCAAGGGACTGATTTAAAGTCAGTACAACCCACCATAACTTTGAAAGCTGCTGTAAATTTAAGATGGGTTGTTAGCTCAGTTGGGAGAGCATCGCCCTTACAAGGCGAGGGTCACTGGTTCAAGTCCAGTACAACCCACCATCATCTAAATTCCTGTTATTTACCTTGTGTACATTGGTCGATGCCACATCGCACTCATTCCTAACCAAGGCGAGCATTACCCATTCAAATTCATTACAACCCACCATCATCTAAATTCTTATTATTTACCTCGTGTACATTGGTCGATGCCACATCGCGCTCATTCCTAACCAAGGCGAGCATTACCAATTCAAGTTCATTACAACCCACCATCATCTAAATTCTTATTATTTTTCTCGTATACTTCAGTCAATTCAGCACTGGACTCGTTCTAACAATGCCCCCCCTACTTTCTATGCATTCTTAGCAAGCTTTTTAATCCTTATGTTTCAAAAGAAAAAATAAACGTCTAGACTAAAAGCATGCAGAATTTATTCCTTTATCCTTTACTCTATGCCTGTTCAACCCTTTGTAAATGCAAAAATTTTGATCGTGGAAGAACAGCAGCTAGCGCTGAGCTACATTAAGCAGTCGCTGGACCAGCTGGCCTACAAAAACGTCCAGTTTGCCGAAAACGCCCAGCTGGCAAAGGAAAGTTGTATCCATCATAAATTCGATTTAATTATTTGCTCGTTTGATCTGAGTAAACGTCAGAATGGGTATCAGCTATACGAGGAGCTGCTTAAAAAACGCCTGATCCGCCAAAGCACCGGGTTTATTTTCACCTCCGCAGAAACCAGTCCAGAATTAGTTCACAGTATCGTTGAGTTGCAACCAGATGACTTCCTGGTGAAGCCTTTTAGCATAAAGGAGCTGAAAGCGCGTATTGAGCGAGTGTTAAAGCGTAAACGTAGCCTTAAGGCGCTCTATAACTTGATTGACGACGAGAATTACTCTAAAGCGCTCAAACTCATTAACTCTGAACTTGAGAGCGGTGAGCACGCTTACAGCCCGATATTACTAAAGCTTAAAGGCGAGACCCTGTTAAAACTTAAGCAGTTTGACGAAACCAAGCAATTCTATCGCTCCGTACTTGAGCTGCAAAAGTTTACCTGGGCCAAACTCGGTTTAGTCGAAACCCTGATAGCAAATAATGAAGACATCATGGCGCAAAAAATGCTCAAGTCACTGATAGAGAAAAGCGAAACCCGACTTGCCGCATTAGATCTATTGTCTCGCCTGGAACTCAAACTCAACCAATTTGAAGAAGCACAGGAGTCGTTGGTAAAAGCCTCTCAGATTGCACCGCGCAATATTGAGCGTCAGAAGTCTCTCAGTACCGTTGCACGTATTAACCATGATTATGAATGCAGCTACAATGCACAAAAAGAAATCGCTAACTTTGCCCGCTTTTCAATGCATGACAGCCCGGAAGTCTATTTGAATGCAGCCCGAGCTGGCATTGACTTTGCGCTCAGCACAGATCAGCATGACCAGATCACCCGTCTCACCCGACAAACTCAGCAATATCTGAGTGATCTCAAAAAGCAGTTTCCCAATGCCAACAACCAGACTCAAATTGACGTATTAAATGCGCGGCTTCATTATCTGAAAGATGAACATACCAAAGCGCGGCAACTCATGGAACAGTTGGAAGATGAGCCTCAAATACGCTCGGTTGATGCTGCATTAGATAAAGCCAAAGCCTTCCACGAATTGGGGTTTCAGCACAAAGCAGAAGCGTTGTTTGGTCAAATAATTACGCACTGCGAACGCCATCAGCAGCAGAAAGATCCAACCTTAATGCACCTGCTTCAACAACAACAGGATGAACGAAAAAACATCACAATGGGACCAAAAGAGCTCAATAACCACGCTGTAAAGCAGTTCCAGAAGGGGCAGTTAGACGTGGCATTAGAAGCGTTCACACAAGCATTCAGAGTGATGCCTAAAAATGCCAGTATCGCACTCAATTTACTGCAATGCCTGGCCGATGCAACCGGAAAGCAAGCCACCACGTTTAACTCAAATCTGGCAGAAAAATGCTATAAGACACTGAGCGCGGCACACCTTGAACCTGAGCAGCAGGAACGCTTCGACAAGCTACAAGCCCAGCTGGCAGAGATGAAACTGGACTTTAAACCCTAACGAAAAACGCCCCTGATAACTTAGTGGGTGCCTTCTTCGTGTTTTTTCAACGCCAGTGCATTGACACAATAGCGCAAACCACTAGGCTTAGGACCATCCGGAAAAACGTGTCCAAGATGCGCATCGCAGACATTGCAAACAATCTCCACTCTGTCCATACCATGGGAGCGGTCCAGCCGATAAGCGACTGAATCTGCACAATATGGCTGAGTAAACGAGGGCCAGCCAGAGCCGCTATCAAACTTTTCTTCTGCATCAAACAGCAGCTGTTCACAGCAGGCACAATGATATTTACCCGGTGAAAATACAGTGCAGCTTTGCGAGCTAAACGGACGCTCCGTACCGCGGTTGCGGGTGATATGAAAAACCGAAGGTTCCAGCAACGCCTGCCATTGCATCAGATTTTTTTCGACGCGCCTGGGTGGTTGTGGATTACCGTTGTCTGCGAACTGCAGAATATCTCGCCAAGTTAACATGTCTCTTTCTCCGCTTGATGTTGGGTTACTCCATATTGGCAACACATGAGATTTGTCTTATTGTTATAGAGTGACACAGCCAGTCCAGATCAGACTAGCGTGTTATTTTTACGCCAATATGAAAGCCACGATCGCCCTAATGTTTAGTTGTTAGCCCGTCAGCGTCAAGTCAATTATTTTCAGGTTCAGGCCAATCCCCAAAAAAACACGTTAAGTATCGGCTTTTGAGCAAATATAAAATTACCCAAGACACCAACACTGCTTGAATGGCCAGATAGAAAGAAAACTGATACTGCGCCTGAACAATTTGCATCCCCAGCCAGGCCAGGTCGAGACAGGCTGCCAGCAGCAGTGGCCAGCGCATATGACGCCAGAAGTTGGCGAGTTTGGGAGAACTTGTTGGCCTGCGCAATGAAAACAGCACAGTCGGGATCAGTGCCAGACTCGCTATCATGACTGCCACAAAGAAGTGCTGCTTTGAATGAAAAAACAATGACATGAGATCAAGATCAGGACGCCATGTGAGGGCTGAAACCAGCCACAGAAAAAAGGGCCTGAGCAACACCAACAAAGTCAGATTAAACCCTACAGGCGTGCGATATACCCCATATTTATCCCAATACTCGGGCCCATACCCCGCCTGTAACTTGCTCATACCACTTCTCTCATTCTGTGGCAGGCTAGCAGCCTGCCTGTTAATTACCCCTGATGTGAATCAAGCAGTGCAATCAGCGCCGCTTCATCGAGGATATCAATCCCGAGGTCCTGCGCCTTAGTCAGCTTAGAACCCGCTTTTTCGCCTGCAACGAGCGCATGGGTATTCTTTGACACGCTGCCGGATACTTTGGCACCCAGCGCCTGCAATCGTGCCTTAGCATCATTGCGGTTTAACTGACTCAAAGTACCTGTCAGAACGTATGTTAAACCAGCAAGCGGTTGCTCACTTTCTTCCTTCGCCGCAATTTCAGGCCAATGCAGCCCCTGTTCAAGCAGGTCGCTCACCACCTTCTGATTGTGAGGCTCAGAGAAGAACGCATGAATATGCTGGGCAACCACAACGCCAACATCGCTGACTTCCTGTAGACTCTCAATGGAGGCATTCATCACGTTTTCAAGCGTCAGATAATGATTCGCCAGGTTTTGTGCTGTGGCCTCGCCCACTTCACGGATCCCAAGTGCGTACATAAACTTGGCCAGAGTCGTTTGTTTAGCTGCCTGCAATGCCGCAACCAAATTTTTGGCTGATTTCGGGCCCATACGCTCCAGCGACTCGAAGTGCCCCTGACGTAATATGAATAATTCAGCTGGCGTCGTGATCAACTCGCGCTCAACCAGCTGCTCAACAATCTTGTCACCCAGTCCATCGATGTCCAGCGCCTTACGCGAAGAAAAGTGTTTAATCGCTTCTTTGCGTTGTGCACGGCACACTAAGCCACCAGTACAACGCGCAACCGCTTCACCCTCTACCCGCTCTACATGGGAATCACACACCGGGCAGGTAGCCGGGAAAGTAATCTCACGGGCATCCGCAGGCCTTTTTTCCAGCACCACCTGGGTGATCTGCGGGATCACGTCCCCGGCACGTCGAATGATGACAGTATCACCGACTTTTACGCCCAAACGTTCGATTTCATCCCGATTATGTAAGGTCGCATTAGACACTGTGACACCACCGACAAATACGGGCTCAAGCCGAGCTACGGGTGTAATAGCTCCGGTACGACCGACCTGAAACTCGACATCCAGTAATTGAGTTAATTCCTCTTGTGCAGGGAATTTAAACGCAATGGCCCAGCGCGGCGCACGTGCGACAAAACCGAGCTGCTCCTGAAATGGCTTATGGTCGACCTTGATCACCACACCATCTATTTCGTAAGGCAGCGCATCACGCTCAGCCATGATGGCCTCGTAATACTGATAAGCCGCACTGGCGCCCGTCACCCGCTTTGTTTGCGGGCACATTGGCAAACCCCACTCTTTTAACTGTTGTAGCTGAGCATAGTGAGTATCAGCCAGCTCGGCCCCCTGCACAACACCCATTGAATAGGCGTAAAACATCAGTGGCCGTTTAGCAGTAATTTTAGGATCCAGCTGGCGCAGGCTTCCCGCTGCGGCATTACGTGGATTAGCAAAAGTTTTTTCGTCCCGTTTCGCTGCGGTTTCATTAAGGCGAGCAAACCCCGCTTTGTCCATAAAGACTTCGCCACGTACTTCCAGCTCCGCGGGAATGTCATCGCCACGCAGGCGCAATGGAATATTGCGGATGGTCTTGACGTTCTCGGTGATATTTTCACCCACCTGGCCATCACCACGTGTTGCTGCCTGAACCAGCACACCATCCCGATAAAGAATAGAGACAGCCAGACCGTCCAGCTTAGGTTCACAACAGAAATCCAATTCTTCGTTGTGCAGCAGGCGTTCTTTGATACGGCGATTAAAAGCAGTGAATTCAGCTTCATCAAACGCGTTATCGAGCGACAGCATAGGGACCTGATGGGTGACCTGCTCAAATTTACTCAGCGCCGCACCGCCTACTTTCTGAGACGGTGAGTCCGGGGTTACATAGTCAGGGTGCTGAGTTTCCAGCTCAATCAGGGCACGCATTACACGGTCATATTCTGCATCGGGTACCGTTGGTTGATCCAAGACATAGTATTGGTAATTATAGACTTCCAATTGCTGTCTTAATTCTTTGATTTGTTTGCTGATAGTTTCTGACATTACAACCTCTTAATAACACAAAAAGCCACGGACCCGGGTCCGTGGCTCTGTCGCGTCTGAGCCCGAAGGCAGCTTTAACGCTTATACGGTATATTCTCGTACCTTTTCTACATAGGCACGGGTGGTATTCACAGTGAGTGGCTCTCGATTGCTGTCCAGCACACTGGCACCAAATTCATCGGCGAGTTTCTTCGCGGCACTGTGTAGCATATTGAACGCAGCCATGCTGTCTCCCTCACAAGGCAAGGTCATAAACAGACTCACGCCACCGGTGCTGAACTGTTCCATATTGTCGATATCGAAGGTGCCTGGATTGTACATATTAACCAAACGGAACAAGACCGGACCATTACCGGATGATTCAACATGACGATTAAAAAAACCTTCATCAGAGTACTTAAAGCCCAGGCTCAATACGCAAGGTAGAAGCTTAGAGCCGGCCATGGTTAGTCCTTCAGGCATATCAATATGCAGAATAATAAACTCCTGCGGCGCCATTTCCTGCGGTGATTCCTGCTGCTCAGTCTCCGCTTGCTCGGTCGCTTCGGTATCGGCTTCAGCAGAGGCCGGTTGCTTATCCTCATCAACCGCAGAAAAGCTCATTTCGCCCAGCTGAGGCTCTTCTTCGCGTTGTGGCTGAGGGGCCGTTTCCGGTTTTTTTGCGGGTGCGGGGCTATCGGTGTCCTGGTTCTCTTTTTTTCTCACCGACCATAAGCCATGTATCAATAATCCACCAATGATCAGTGCACTGATCACGATTAATGCCCATCTTAATTCTGTGGCCATTGCTCACCTTTACTTATTATGCATGCGCCATTTGCACTGCTTGTTCTATATCTACGGCAACCATACGTGAAACTCCGGGTTCCGCCATGGTCACCCCCGTCAGCCGGCCTGCCATTTCCATTGCGACCTTATTGTGGCTGATGTATATAAACTGCACCGTTTGCGACATTTCTTCGACCAGTCGGCAGAAGCGTCCTACGTTCGCATCGTCCAGCGGTGCATCTACTTCATCCAGCATACAAAATGGGGCCGGATTTAGTCTAAATATTGAAAATACCAATGATAATGCGGTCAGGGCTTTTTCTCCACCACTTAACAGATGAATTGTCGAGTTTTTCTTACCCGGCGGTCTTGCCATTATGGTGACACCACTTTCTAACAAGTCATCACTGGTCAGTTCCAGATAGGCGCTACCACCGCCAAACACCTTGGGAAACAGTTCCGCCAGGTCCTGATTAACCTGATCAAAGGTCGTTTTAAAACGGCTACGCGTCTCACGGTCAATCTTACGAATAGCCCCTTCAAGCGTTTCCAGCGCGGCACTGAGATCGTCCAGCTGCTCGTCAAGATACCGCTTGCGTTGCTGGGCTTCATCAAATTCTTCAATCGCGGCGAGGTTCACCGCCCCCAACAAACTCAGTTGCTGGGCAATGCGAGTCAGTTTACCCTGATGACTGCTGGCCTGTGCCTCTTCAGGTAACTGAGCCAAAACGTCTTTGAGTGTCTGACGCAGCTCTGTCAAGGGCTCAAGCACAGCCTGTGCCTTCACCATTAAACTTTGTTCCTGTAAAGCCAACTGCTGACGTTGCTCTTTGAGTTTAGTGCTCTGTGCCTGAGCATCTTTCAGCGCCAGCTGTTTATCACTCAGTTGCTGCTTTGCTTCATTCAGTTTTGCCGCGCCATCCTGTAGTGCTTGCTCCAGCTCGGTATGGCGGATCAACAATTCGGTTTGCTGTTGCTCCAGCTCAACACCGGGTTCTTCACAGCTGTGTAATTGTTGCTGCACTTGCGCAAGTGATTCTGTGCCCTGCGCCAGGGCCTGGGCAAGGTGGCTGAGTTTAGTCTGGCCAAGCTGCACATCACTTTCAACCTGCTGGAGTTTCAGTTTCGCCTGATGATACTGCTGTTGAATGTCACGTTGTTGTTGCTGTTGATGAAGCTGTGCCCGCTTGAGTGTATCCAGTGATTCGCTCGCCTGATCCACCTGTTGCTGCTGTAATTCCTGCGCTTCTTCTGCCTGCCACAAAATTTGCTCGCTTTCTTCGAGCTGTGCCACCAGCAGTTCGCTCTGCTCAGCCAATTCATGTTGATTGCTTTCTAGTTGATGGCTTTGTTGTTCCCAGTTGGCTTGCTGAGCCACCAGCATGTCCACTCGAGTCTGGCTGCTGGCGACCTGTTTGGCCGCTTCATGAACAGCCTGTTTATTGGTTTCAAGCTGCTCGGCACAGTGCACCGCTGACGCTTCCAGTGGCCCAAGCGCAGCTTCCAGCTCGCTAAGCCGCGCTTCAATCTCCGGCAATGCCGCCTGATGAGCACGCAGCTCGCTATAATGAGCCAGCAAATTCTCCGACTGCGTATCTGTCTCTTGCGCCCGCCAGTTATGCCCATACAAGTTGCCTTCATCATCAATGGCGGCAAAAAACGCTGTGTGTGCGCTAAAGTGACGCGCCTCACCGAGCCACTCAATCTGATTGAGAAACTCGGGGTAAACGTCTGAATGGACTAACATCGCCACACTGTTCGGGGTTTTCTCTCTTTTTGTACTGGCCCAGATCCGGTTGACATAGTCTTGTTCTGTGATCCGCAGCGAGCCCAGCCCCAGCATCGCACGTTCCACAACCTGTTCGCGGCCTGATTCGACCCTTAAAGCACTGAGCAAAGGCACACCGGGGGCATCTTCACTGTCACTTTGCTGAGCATGGGTGAGTTTTTCCAGCGCCTGCACCTGAGCCTGAACCTGCCCAAGTTTGACCTGCTGCGTCTGAACCTGTTGCCGTAGCGCCGCTTTTGCCTCGTTCAAACGGTGTAGCTCGGCACTCAGGCGCTGGTTTTCCTGCTGTGAGATGGCCATAGCATGCACCAACTCCTGATGCGCTTTTTGTTGCAGTGCTAATGCCTCAGCCGGGTTTTGTGTACCATGCTGCGCCAACTGCTGTGCCAATTGCGCTTGTTGCTGCGTCAAGTGCTGTTGTTGCTGAGTTAAACGTTGCAACGCTAACTGACATTGCTGAGCATGCTGTCGTGCCTGCTCAAGTACCTGCTGATTCTGCCGATTAGCCGCTTCTGATGCTTGCAGCTGCTGGTTTTTTTCTTCGTTTAATATTTCTGCTTCAGCCAGCTTCTCAGCACTTATCTGCGCAGCCTCCTGATGTATCTCAGCTTGCTCGGCTAATTCTGCACAATGTTGTTGTTGCTGTTCATATAACGCCTGAGCCTGGGCAATCTCTTCGTTCAACTGTGTTTGTTTATCCACTAAGTCACGGCGTTTTTCGCTCAGATGGATTTTCTGCTGCTCCAGGCGGGTTAACTGAGTTTGGGTGGTATGAAGCTGCTGTTGTAATTCCGATTGCGCCTCGCTGAAGTGGGTAACTTGTTGCTCACACGTGGCCAGCACATCATCATGACCACCATGGGCTTGCTCCAAAAAGGTCAATTGCTCATTCAGTTTAGTGATCTGAATGGTTTTTTCCTGCTGTCTGGCATGTAACTCCTGCCACTTTAACACCGCCAGCTGGCCTTTCAGAGTCCGCTCCTGTGCCTTTAGGTCTCGATACTGACGAGCCGCATCGGCCTGTTTAGACAGCCGGTCAAGCTGATTTTGCAGCTCCTGACGCATATCCAGCAAACGTTCCAGATTCTCTCGAGTACTTTTGATCCGAGTCTGCGTTTCCCGACGACGCTCTTTGTATTTGGAGACACCGGCGGCCTCCTCCAAAAAGATACGCAGCTCTTGCGGCTTACTCTCGATAAGTCGCGAAATCATCCCCTGCTCGATAATTGCATAACTGCGCGGGCCAAGGCCGGTGCCAAGAAAGATGTCAGTGATGTCGCGTTTACGGCATTTACTGCCATTGAGGAAATACAGTGACTGGCCATCTCGGGTTACCAGACGCTTGATCGCCACCTGTGTCCTATCGGCCATAGAACCTGGCAGACGCCCCTGAGTATTGTCGAAAAGCAGCTCTACCGAAGCCTGAGACACAGGCTTGCGATGAGTTGAGCCATTAAAGATAACGTCCGTCATGGCATCGCCGCGGAGGTTTTTTGCGGAGCTTTCACCCAGTACCCAGCGTACGGCGTCAATGACATTAGACTTGCCACACCCATTAGGGCCAACAACACAAGTCATCGGCTCTGGAAAGGGAATTTTGGTCGGCTCAACAAAGGATTTGAAGCCGGCCAGTTTGATGCTGCTCAGACGCATATAAACAATAGCTTAAGTGCAAACACAAGAGTTCAAGGTCACACCACCTTAGCTGTGGCGTTTAATGTTATCAAGAATGATCCCCGTCGCCATCGCCACGTTTAGTGACTCTGCACCACCAAATGCCGGGATGGTTATGGGCTGATTAATATGCTGTGCCACTGCATCGCTGATACCATGAGATTCGCTGCCCATCACGAGTATGCCACGCGCAGCAAAAGGCGTCGTATGCACGCTCTCACCTTCTAAAAAAGCCCCATAAACCGGGCCATCATAATCTTGCAGTAAAGCACACAGATCCGTTCTGATCACCGCAACACGCGCGAAAGAACCCATGGTCGCGCTGATCACTTTCGGATTCAGATGATCTGCACAGTGCTCACTGAGTACAATTTGGCTCAAACCATACCAGTCCGCAACTCGAATAATGGTACCCAGGTTGCCCGGATCTGATACATCATCCAGCGCCAGGATCAACCCTTGCGTGTTCAGCTCTGCCTGTGGCTCAGTCTGGGCAACGGCAATAGCCGCATTGTTGCTGACTAACGTGCTGACCTTACTCAGCTCAACCTCATCGCACAGCACCACGTCATGACCTTCCAACAAAGCCCGGTTATCGGCAATAAAATCGGCGCTGGCAAAGAGGTGTTTAACCGGCTTACCTGCAATGAGCAACTCCTGGACATTTTTCGCCCCCTGCACCAGGTACAGACCATGTTGTTTGCGATATTTTTTTTGCGCCAGAGCGCGGAGCAGCTTTTGTTGATTTTTCGACAGCATACCTACCTCATTGGTTTACCCGCGAAGTATAACCGCAATGACACAGAAAAGGCAGAGTCATCCATCAGCTTGCTTGCCAAAGTCCCGTTGCGCACCTTAAAATAGGGACTTCTTCATACCTATAAGCTGTATTTATGTCCATTGAACTTCAGGTCATCCTGCTCAACGTCATCATTTTATGTTTGGCCTACTTTGTCATTTACCCCCGCTACGCTGGTAATGATCTGAAAAAGGTCTCTGTTCAGGATTTAATCGCAACCGCCGTCTCACTGGCTATTGTCGGCTCGGTCTACTACGACTCCGGGTTATCGTTTTCTCTGGTCTTGTTCGAGGTCAACTGGGCTTGGTTTACCGTTATTTCCTTTACTCTGATTGAACTACCTTTGTGCTACTGGTACGCCAAACGTCATGGTGTTAAATTTCCAGAGTAATAAAAAAGGCACCCGCGGGTGCCTTGGCGTTAATTTACATTAACTTTAGGAAATAAATCGGTTGGACTATGTTGATTGGGGTTACAACTCACTGTGGTGCAACACAGACACCACAATGTCGTTAAAGTGTTCGGCTGGCCGCAGCTGATTAACAGAGCGACCACCAGCCTTGATCAACTCGACCAAATCAAAGTAACCGCAAATCTGACCGGTTTCAGGTGCTGTCACCAATAAGTAATCCAGGCCATGCGCTTCCATGGTCACCAGTACATCACCAGCACGCGCGGTACGAAGTTCGGTCAGGCTCACCTGCTTGAGTGTTTTCAATGGCAACATGACATCGGTGGCAACCAGCTCATTGCGTTGACAACCTCGCAACTGGGCTTCTTTTAAAATATGTCGACTCCCCAGCCGGGCTTGCGAAATAATCCCCAGTAATGCGCCATCCTGCGCGACAAACATTGAGGCCACATGGGTTTTGTTGAGCACCAGCGTGGCTTCATCAACACTGGTATCCGGGTCCAGACACACCGAATTCTGACCATCCAGATTATGCATGTATTTTTGTGCCGATACAGACAAGCGATCAAGCCCATTGTTATCAACGTCATTTATCAATGGATTAGCCTGTACAGGCATGTCGGTGGTCACATCAAGCGTATTGAGTCTGTTAAACGTATTCATTATTCACCTCTGTTTCGGGAATCGACCAAGGTGCTCTGCCACTGATAGCAGACAGCGAATCAATCTCAAATAAACAAATCGATTGATGCTTGCCTTTGGCTAAGTGTATTCACATTGGTCGTTGTCAGTCGCTTAGTTGTTAAAACAGTAGCGCTGACTTTAAGCACATCACGACACGGCCTGTCAGTCAGGCGTGTACATTCAAATTAAAAATGAGTGGCTTAAACGGCGAAAGGTGGGGCTCGGATCCCCTGGTGATAGTGAGTAAACGGATGGTATAGGCTAACGATATCGAGAAAATCTCGGACAGGCTGAATGGATTCCTGTTTGGTTGCACCAGGTAAAGGAATATCAAGGTCACTGTCTAGCTTACCTTCGTCCGGATCGGTTAAAAGCTCTGACAGCTGCGTGGTTTTGACTGACGCACTGCTGCCAGCGGCGTTCACTGTCAGTGACACCATCAGACACAATGCTAATAACCAAAAACGCGATTGCATGGGCAAACTCCCTCACGACGATATTTTCAATGTATAGGCAAGCAGATGCTGTTTCAACCAGCAAAGTGCAATAATCTGCAAATTAATTGTACCCCGGGCCTGCCAAAGCCCTTGGCAAAACCACCATCTACTCAAAAAACTGACTAAAACACAATAAGATGGCAAAGCATGCACAATTTGTTACTGATTAGACTGCCCTTTTTATGTTGCCCGGATTTATAATGAAGGCAGAACTTTCAGTACAGAGGTATCTCAATGCAACTTACCAAGGGGATGGAATATTTTGTCGCGGGCTTTTCATTGTTGAGCCAAAAAGGACTTAAACGTTTTGTGTTTATTCCACTACTTATCAATGTGATGTTGTTTGGCGGCTCATTGTTTTTCCTATATGACTGGCTGACACAAGGCTTTGCTTATCTCAATGATTTGTTACCTGACTGGCTCAGCTGGCTGGAATGGTTAATGTGGCCCATTGCCGTACTCGTGATTTTATTCAGCTACAGTTTGGTATTTTCTGTGATCACTAACTTTATCGCCGCGCCATTCAATGGCTTGCTTTCTGAGAAGGTCGAGCTGTTTCTGACCGGGCAAAAAATTAACGATGATGGCTTTGCCGATTTGGTAAAAGATGTGCCACGTATGCTGGGGCGCGAATGGAGCAAGCTGGTTTACTACCTGCCGCGTGCCATTGGCTTTTTCATCCTGTTGTGGATGCTGCCGCTGATTGGCCAGATACTTTGGGTGTTATTTTCGTGCTGGATGTACAATGTGCAGTATAACGACTACCCGTTTGATAATCATAAAATCTCTTTCAAAGAGATGAAGGATACCTTAAAAGCGCATCAGGGCCTGTCATATGGCTTTGGCTTTGCTGTCATGGTGCTGACCAGCATTCCAATAGTGAATCTGATTGTGATGCCGGCCGCGGTGTGCGGGGCCACGAAATTGTGGGTCGAGAATTATCGCCCTAAATATCGCAATTAACTCTCAGCACTTTCTTCCCGGGCAACATCAGCTGCTCGGGAGACTAACTTACTTTTTCTCCTAACGGCAAACTCACCGTCACCTCAGTGCCGCGTTGCTCATCGGTATTAAACGCTATCTGTCCATGCTGCGCTTCGGCAAGTAATTTGGCGGTGTAAGTGCCTACCCCTGCTCTGTCAGGCTTACCAAAGGTCACAAACTTGTCGAAGAAACGCGTTCTGACGCCGTCCGGTATGGGGTCTGGATTTTGAATGATCACCGTGAGTTGCTGCTCCGCTGGCTGCGCACTGATGGTCACCAGGGGCTTAGCATTCACAGCCTCCAACGCGTTAGTGATTAGGTTATGAAATAAGGTATAACACAGCGCTGGCTCACCAAAAAACATGAGATCTTTAGACACCACGGTACGTAGCTGAACTTTGTGTTCTTCTACCAACGGGGCTAAATCTTCCAGCACGGATTCAATCACTTTGTGCAGGGGGTGATTGAGCGGGTTGAGCCGATACTCATTCGCTTCGATTTTTGCCAGCGCTGACATACTGTCCATGGCATGTTGGAGACGCAAACAACTATGTTGAATATAGCTCAGATACCGCTTTGCTCGCTCCGGATCTTTAATGTGCCGTGCAAGCAATGCCGTTGAGCTACGAATATCCGACACCGGTTTTGCAAGGTTTGTTTGGGTCAGGCTGTCAAACTCGTCCCGCAGCCTGGCATTATCCAGCATCGCATCTATCTGTGCACGCATCAGGCGATTCGATTCAATATTACGGCAATGGGCTCGTACCCGAGACTTTACCACTGATGGGTTGGCCGGTTTGGTAATGTAATCGACCGCGCCAAGCTCAAGCCCCCGCACAACGTGCTCGGTTTGTTCCAGCGCGGTTAAAAAAATCACGGTAATATGCTGAGTATGTGGGTCGTCTTTGAGGCGACGGCATACTTCCAGCCCATCCATACCCGGCATCATAATATCCAGTAAGACCAAGTCGGGTTGCGGTTCAGCAGCGCAGATCTGCAAGGCTTTTGCACCACTCAGCGCTGCTTTGACCTTGTACTCTTTACGCAGCACATCACCAATAATTTTGATATTGTCTGCGACATCATCAACCACCAGCACCTGAATGGGTTGCTCCACAACTGCTTCTTCTTCGCCCATTTCTCCATGGTAGGGCCGAACAGGTTTATTCAGCGCCCTGCGCAGCCGTTCTAACATGATTTTACTGGAAAAAGGCTTTACCACATATTCAGACACACCACATTTAATGGCCTGTAGCACCTGAGATTGCTGTATAGAGGTGGCAGTCATGACAAACGGGATGGCTGCCGTACGCGGGTTTTTCCGCACTTCTTTTAATAAGTCGATCCCCGCCAGCTTGGGCAGCATCCAGTCGGCGATAATGAGGTGAATATCCTGATATTGCAACTTATCGAGGGCATCGGCACCATTGGGGCTCTGTAACACATTGACCCGCCCAAGACCGGTCACAATATTAGCCACCATAGAGCGAATGGTCTCGTGCGCTTCAACAACCAGGATGGTCATAGTGGTTACTGCACTGCCATTGTCCATTCTTCTCTCCTAAAGCCAACTGCCTCCCAATGAGGCCGGCACAGTTAAGGTGTTGCAAGGTCAGAAAATTTATTTGCTGTTATTGTGCACATGTTATTATTATCTGTCTAACATTTGTACAACGAATTAACTGACCAGCCAGCAGGCCAACGCTATGTCCGTCACCTCAGTTTTATGCCCGACCCAAACACTGCGCTACGGTTTTGCACTCACTGTTAGTTTAGCGGTGAAATTGCTCTTGTGTGTGCTCTTCGCTCAAAAAGTACTGGCCACGACACTAAAAATTGAGAATATCGCCACTTATAACGGCTTGAATACCCCACAGATCTACGCTGTCAGTAAAGATCAGCAGGGGTTTATGTGGTTTGGCAGCGCAGACGGCATTAAACGCTATGATGGCTATCAATTTAGTAACTTTAAACACGACCCGAACGATCCTCATTCACTGTCTGCTGACAGTGTCAGTGTCTTACTATTTGATACCCGTGGCCGTTTATGGGCTGGCACCTGGGGCGGTGGCCTGAATCTGTTTTTAGGCGCTCAGCAAGGATTTCAGCACTTTCGTTATGATCCGGATAATCCGCAGTCTCTGGGTGCAGACAAAGTACAAGCCCTATTTGAAAGTGCGGATGGCAGCTTGTTGATTGGCACCAATGGCGGCGGTCTTAACCGTCTCAAAGCAGATGGCAGCGGGTTTGAGCGTTTTACCCATGAACCGGGCAACCCAAGCAGCCTGGGTAACAACCGGGTTTGGAGCATAACCGAGGACAATGCGGGCAATATCTGGTGTGGTACCTCAGATGGACTTTACCGGCTTGACCGCCAAAGTGGCCAGTTTAGTGCATTTAAAGTGGCACCACAGTCACTCGACCATCCGGAGGTCAGGCAGGTCTCCGTTGCCGCCGATGGTCGACTTTGGGTAGCCACGCGCACAAGCTTTGGCCACTTTGATCCGGACACGCAGCGCTTTCATACCTATCAGCTCAATGAACACAGCCTGCCGAGCGTATCCAGTCTGTTGCACCATCAAGGTGACATTCTGTTGTCAACATTTGCGGGTATCTATCGCTTCTCACCCATACAGGAAAAGTTCATCCCTACTGCACAGGATGGCAAGCTGGCCTTATTGCAAAACCGAGACGTGCGGCAGGTGTTAATTGATCAGACCGGGCTGATGTGGGCCGCAACGCGCTATTCTGGCGTCATTAAAGTATTCCCTCACCCGCCCGCCTTTAAGGCCTGGCATCACTTTCTGGCAGATCAGCAGCTTTCCGGACTATTTAATCAGGTACTGAGTATGGCTCAGGCCATTGAAGGCGGCGTGTGGCTTGGCACCGGTCGCGGTCTGGTACATTTTGATGGCCATGGACAATTTATCCCGTTTGCTTCGCCTGAGGAGCTGACGGGCGATTATCGGCTCAGAGTACACCACCTCAACCGGGACATTGATGGCCAGCTTTATGCAGGTACCAGTTTTGGGCTGTTTAAAGTCGATGAGCTAACGCGCACTTTGACGCCCTTTATGCCACCAGGCGTGCGAGAAAACTCCCCCGTCGACTACATTAATTTTGATACTCAGGGATGGCTTTGGCTAATCATTGCCGGTGAACGCAGAGTCACACGCTGGCACCCACCAAGCGGTGAAGTAAAGCACTTCTTACCCAATACAGACCCCACTTTTGTGTTGATTGACAGCGATGATCAGGTCTGGATAGGCAGCGACGGGGATGGCCTGTTTCGCCTGAGCCCGGACTTAACACAAATACAGCACTACCTGCCCGATAACACCCCCACCAGTCTGGATGGTCGCCATATCAATCAGGGTATTCAAAGCGGCCGTAACCTGTGGTTTGCCAGCAATAACGGCATTACCCGTTTCGCACTCGATCAGGGCCAGTTTCGGCGCTTTAGTAATACCACCTCACAAGCCAATTTTGCGGTGAAATCCATTGTTGCTGATGAACTGGGACTGTTGTGGCTGGCAACCTCTGGCGGTGTGTTTCAGCTTGACCCGCTCAGTGGGATCTTTCATCAGTTTACCACCCATGACGGACTGGGTAACAACCACTTCCTGGCACGCTCATTTGTGACCTTTGATGAACAGATCCTGTTTGGCAGCATAGATGGCATTACCGGATTTAATCCGCTTACTGTCTATGTCAATATCTCACCGCCACCACTGGTCTTTACGCATGCCGATTTAGATGGCGAACGCCTAAATAAACTCGATACCGGCATTGAATTTACCCATAGAGACAGAAATCTGGCCGTGTATTTCGCCGCACTGGATTACCATGCGACTGAAGATAACCGCTACCGCTATAAGTTATTGGGACACGATGCCGACTGGAGTGCAATCACAGATACGCCACGCGCCAACTATCGGTCGCTGCCACCCGGAGAGTACGTGTTACAAGTGTTAGGCAGTAATAATCATGGTGTCTGGAATGACACTCCAATTGGGCTACAGATCATTTCGCTGCCAGCCTGGTATGAAACCTTGTGGTTTAAAGTACTATTGCCTGCAGTGCTCATTATCTCGATCGTCACTATAGTGCACATCCGAGAGCGCAGACTGCGTCTGGCCAGCTTAAAACTGGAACAAAAAGTTGCTCAGCGCACTCAGGACCTGGTGGTACTGGGTGAAGTAGGTAAAGAAGTCGCCGCAACCTATGACATGAAGGTCATTTGCGAAACCATCTATCAACACTTAAAGCAAACCTTACCCTGTGAGTTTTGCGCGGTAGGTATTTACCACCGCGACCAGCAGTATATTGATTACATTTATGCCGTGCAGGATGATGAACCGTTTTCAGCGTTGATCAGCAAGCTCACCACCAGCCGCGGTGCCGACGTGTATTGTGTCAAAGAAGCTACCCAAGTGTATGCGGCCTGCCCCCAGGACTGGCAGAAACTGGCGCTGGATGCCGCAGACAATCTCCACGGTGACGCCACACAAAGTGTTTTTTGTGCTCCGCTGGTGGTCGACGGTGAGGTGCTGGGCGTATTTACCCTGCAATTTAACCATGAGCATGCGCTCACCCGCGCGCAACGGGCGATATTACGGGTGGTGGCCAACCACCTTGCCGTCGCCCTGGCAAATTCCTTGTCCTATGGCGAGCTCAAAGAAGCAGAACAACGGCTGGAACTGGCAATGTCCGGCGCCAACGCGGGCACCTGGGAGTGGGATATCAGCAGTGGCCAGCTGATCACCAATGAGGTCTGGTCAGAAATGCTGGGCTACCAGTGTGATGAGCTTGAGCAACGCTATGGCCCCAGTATTGCCCGCTGGCACCAACTCATTCACCCCGACGACTTGAGTGCTACCGAAGACGCGTTACTGGTCCATGCGCGGGGCGAAAGCGATACCTTTCGCCATGAAATGCGGATGAAATGTGCCGATGGTAGCTGGAAATGGATCCTCAGCATTGGCCGCAGTGTCGTGGCCAAACATGGCCCTGGTGGTAAGGAAGTGTTTGGGATCCACATGGATATCAGCGATGCCAAAGCGCTACAGGTAGCTCTGCAAAAAGCCAAAGATAAAGCGGAAAGTGCCACTCAGGCCAAGTCCGACTTTTTATCAAATATGTCGCATGAAATCCGCACCCCCATGAACGCCATCATTGGTATGAGTTACCTGGCACTGCAAACGGCTTTGAATCGTCAGCAACGCAACTATGTGGAGAAGATCAATCGCAGTGCCGAGTCACTCCTTGGGATCATCAATGATATTCTCGATTTTTCTAAAATTGAGGCTGGTCGGCTGGATATTGAAGCCATCGAGTTTGACCTGGAAGAAACCCTCACTCAGAGCATTGACCTGTTAGCCATCAAAGCCCGGGAAAAAGACATTGAGCTGTGTGTCATGCTGGATCCCGGGATCCCGGCACGCCTGATAGGCGACCCACTGCGGATCTCACAAATATTGTTAAATTTAGGTAGCAATGCCATCAAGTTCACCGATGAAGGCGGTGATGTGATCATTGATGTATCGCCACAGGCAGGCGACAAAGAAACCCTCACACTGGCATTTGCGGTCATAGACACCGGCATTGGTATGACCGAGGAGCAACAGCAAAAACTGTTTAAATCCTTCAGCCAGGCGGATACTTCAACAACCCGTAAATATGGTGGAACCGGTCTGGGGCTCGCCATCTGTAAAAAGCTGGTGGAGCTGATGGGCGGTCAGATCAGCTGCCAGAGTATTGCCGGTGAAGGCAGTACTTTTGCGTTTGAGATTGTGGTGCAACTGTGTGACTGCAACAACGCAACTTTGCCGGCATTGTCCGTGCAGCATGCCATCATTGTTGATGACAATCAGTATGCCGCGGCGACCCTGAAACGCTACCTGCACGCCTTTGAGATCAGCGCAGAGCCTGTCAGCAAAGACTGCCTCAACGAGGATGCAGAAGCTTTGGTGAAAGCACAATTCATTCTGGCTGACAGTCGCAGTATGCATGCTTTACCCGACCCGCTGCGCGCGAAGCTACCCGTCGTACTGCTAAATCATAACGGGGATAGCACAGAAGCCGATGTCAGCTATACCCTATCAAAACCAGTTTTCCCCAAGCCGCTTGCCGCCTGCCTGCTCAGTCTGTTCGGCGACCCAAGTACCTACGAGCAACACGATACGACCACTGATGAACAGCCTGATTCTGTCGCGGGCGCTCACTTACTGCTGGTAGAGGACAATGACCTAAACCAGGAGCTGGCCATAGCCTTGCTGGAAAAAAATGGTATTCGGGTTGATGTCGCCGAACATGGTCAGCTGGCACTGGAAATGCTGCAACAGCGTGATTACGACGGCGTGCTCATGGACTGCCAGATGCCAGTGATGGATGGATACAGCGCGACCGAAGCTATCCGTCAACAGCCCAGATGGCAGGACCTGCCAGTCATTGCTATGACCGCCAGTGTGATGCTCGATAATCGTCAAAAGGCGCTGGAATGTGGCATGAATGACATCATTGAAAAACCCCTGAATCCACGCAAAATGTTCGCCACACTCGCTCGCTGGATAACCCCAGCACAGCCAACGAATATATCCACCAGCAGCGAACGTCTGCCTTCAGTAAAACCAGATGAACCAGGGAACTTATCGACGATTACCGGGCTGGATACCCAGGCTGGACTGGCCATCAGTGAAGGCGACATAGCCCTGTACAAAAAGCTGCTGATGCGCTTTTGTGACAAACAGACTCAATTTGCACACGCCTTCGCCGAGGCGCAGACCGACGCCGATCCAAAGGGGCCGATGCGGTGTGCCCATACGCTCAAAGGCAGCGCTGGAAATGTTGGGGCAATTCAGGTCGCGCAGCTGGCCGCTGAATTAGAAACCGCCTGTGCTAACAATGCACCTGTACAACCCGTATTGGATGAGCTATTAATCAACCTGACGACGCTTATTGATGCACTTAAACTGTCATTGAATGAGCAGCAAGCCCGTGAACACAGCAGCGAAACAAGTCTTCCAGCAAACGCACATCAGGATATTGATATCGCGGCCTTACTCGCGGAGCTCAGAGGCATGATCAGTGATTCTGATATGGATGCCAGCGACCGGGCTGAAACACTGCTCGAAGCGCTCAGCGGCACCCCTCGACAAGCGTTGGCAGAACAACTGTTTACCCAGATTGAGGATTTTGATTTTGATGGCGCAGGAGAGACTTTGACGGCGCTTGAACAACAACTGCCAGACTGAATTTCGGGTGTGCAGTTGCCCAACATCATGCTCAGCGTTCCACTCTATGCCAGGTTGTGACGTCGCCGTGCTCAGAAACAAGTACGAGCTGTTTGGCAGTGGTACTTTTCACCTTAAACTGAAACTGGTGCTCAACAGACGAGAAGTTGAGTGTTTCGGTCACCGAGAGCATTTCACCTTCCAGTCTCCAGGTGCCTGTTACCTTGTTTCTGTGTGCTTCCCCGAATTGAGCAGAGGAAAAAACCTCTTCGACAATACACGTTCGCTGCGCTTTTTCAAAAAAACTCACAAACCTGAGTAGTTCTGAGATTCGGGCCGGCATCAGTCATCGTCCACACACCCAGTAGTTTACTCGTCAAAGGCACATCAACCCTGACTGTATGACAACCGGAAAATAAAATCATCACTGGCAATATAAACCTAACTCTCATTGATGCGCTCCCTGCAAACTAAAGTCAGGTGTTCATTTGCTTCAGGTGGTTCAAAATACTGGCTAACCTGATAAAACACCGCTTCGTTATCAAACTGTGCTCGCGCTGGCTGTTCACTACGGCGCTTGGCTAATTGTGCCAAACACTGTGTATCACTGACATCCAGATAGTAAAGCTGATGTTCAGCCTGTACCGCTTCGCTCAGCTCAACAAACCAGGCGCGTTGTCGCCGGGTATTAGCCGGAAAATCCATTACCACATTCAGACCTAGTTGCAACAGGCTTTGTACATGGGCTTTGATAAAAGGTTTGATTAACCGGGATTTCTCGATGTAATCATCAAAGGTATTGATTTGGCCCGGGTAATGCGCCGCCAGCCAGTCATCCTCAGACAGCACCACTGCCTGATGCTCCTGAGCCAGCTGGCGCGACAGGGTGGATTTGCCAGCCCCCATCTTGCCGCATAAATAGTAGAGTGTGCCACGTGATATCATAGATTCTTCCTTAAATAATATAAAATCGAAAGCCTGAGTGTCAGCGCTTTTGCTTGCCCAGTCAATCTCTCACCCTCAACAGGAGTCGATAAGTCATGGCCTTTGGCTTACCAAACGACAAAGTACCTGTAGATTTGTAAGACTAAATTAAGTAAAAGATCTTGGATACGACTTCATATGGAATATTATAAGTACTCTTTTGCAGGGGTCGGCCATGGGCCTGCGTATACAATCAGGACTAATACGAAATGCCAGTCAATATATCTGAAAAACAATGGAATGACGCAATTCAAAACAGTGAAGCGGACCCTGGTTTAATCTATGCGAAATCTGTGTTTTTTAACCAGCCTGAGCGAAAGATAATAACGCGGTTTCAAATCAATTTTATTGAGCGTACAGATGAGCTCAGGTTTATGCCAGCCAATTTAATGATGGCTTATTTGCCCTATTTTGTTCGCTTTATCATCACGTGCAGACACGACGAATTTGATAAATCAGCAATAGCAGATTGTTTTTTCTCCTTACTGGAGGGCAAGCTAAGTGACGATACAATCAACACCATAGAACTCTTACACAAAAGTAAAGATGCGTTACTTTTTATCTCGAACAGACTGGATGAATTTAATACCGACCCCGATATCTACGGCAATTTACAACCACGGCTGCACCATTTAATCACGCTGCTCGATCAAAAGGCTTAATATCAGAGGCCGTTTTTCGTTTTATGAGTGGCAATTTGGCTAAGAGTGGAACAGGCGACAATCAACAAGACTACCGCCGAACAGAACTTAGCTGTAGAGGTTTTGCGGTACTTTCAGTACCTGAATGTGCACGGTCACTTCTTCGCGGTCGTGATAGAGGTGTTTGGCCTGTAGCTCATAGCCTACGCCGTACTTTTTCAGCTCATCACGGATCAGCGTCAAACATTCGTAGACGGTATCAAAGCGCTTTTTCATTGGCAGCTTAAGGTTGAAGATAAGCTCGCGAACAAAACCATTCACTATCCAGTCGACCATCAGCTCGCTGACGCGGGTTGGTTTTTCAACCATATCACACACCAGCCAGTCGATGTTGCGCTTTTCTGGACGGTATTTAAAGCCGTCTTCGCGGAAGTGTTTTACCTGCCCGGTTTCCATCAAGTCATCGTTCATCGGGCCATTGTCGATTGCCGCCACAAATAACCCACGGCGCACCAACTGATAGGTCCAGCCACCCGGGCAAGCGCCCAAATCTACGCCACGCATGCCAGAGCGGACTCGGTCTGGCTCGTTTTCTTTACCGACAAAAACGTTGAACGCTTCATCCAGCTTGAGCGTTGAGCGACTGGGGGCATCGGCCGGCATTTTAAGCCTGGGGATCCCCATAAAGAAAGGCGAGTTGTTGTTACTAAATGAGTAACCAACATAGGCAGTATCGTTAGCCAGAAACAGCACATGTAGGACTGGCTTATGGGCTTTGTGGTCGCGGGTCAGCTTATTTTGCTTCTCCAGCGCTTTGGCAAGTGGCGTCGAAAACTTCTTACAGAACTTCGACAACTCCTTGCCTTCATTGGTATCCGGAGTTTCTACCCGCAGATCGCCACACAAAGGAAAATCACCAACCACCTGTTTGATCTCAGACACCCTGTCTTCAACAGGCATTTTGCTTAACAGCACACCAGCAAACCACTGACGGGCAAATACCAGGCTAGAAAAATCAACCTGCTTGAGTAGCAGCTCACTCTGAGCCGGGTCAAAACACTCAAAGGTCACATAGCCTGTATTAGGCTTCGCTTTCACGTAACCGGCAACATTATGTAACGCAGCATGATGCGTAATTTCGGCCGCTGCATCGCTTTCAAAGCCGCTTCGGCAATAAATAACCACACTAGACATAGTGATAAAAAGTCTCTAATCAATTAAAAGGGCTGACGGGCAACCTGAAACAGCAGCCAGGCCCAGCCAAGAATAAAACACAGTCCGCCCAGTGGCGTAATCGGTCCCAGCCACTTAGCGCCGGTCAGCGCCAGCAAATACAAACTGCCGCTGAAAAGGACAATCCCGGTCGCAAATAAATACCCCGAGAGCTGAACTTTCACGCCCCACTTCAACAGCAGGGCCACGGCCAACAGAGCCAGACCATGCGTCATCTGATATTCAGCGCCGGTTTTAAAAATGCCAATAGCATAGTCACTCAAACGGCTTTTCAGACCGTGGGCAGCAAAAGCCCCCAGCATGACGGACAACATACAAAATGTTCCACCCAGCAATAAGAATAGCTTAGCCATTGAGTATCTCCGCAATTTTAGCTGCAATGGTCTCAGCTGCGAGCTGGCGGTTTTGCGCTTCTGTCAGGCCACTGGCTTTGCGCGGCTTCAAGGAATGGTCACCATCTTTAAGCCATACCAGCTCAGGCCAGCTCTGATCTTCAGCTTGCGCTGCCAAAGCACTGACCTCAGCATGATTACCAAAGGTATCACGCTCTCCTTGCAACACCACAAAAGGGCAAGGGATGTCAGCAAAGTGCTCGGTACGCAGCTTCTCTGGTTTGCCCGGTGGGTGAAACGGATAGCCCAACGCAAACACACCCCGTACCTGAATACCCTCTTCACACACCAGCATCGAAGCCATTCGCCCGCCCATCGACTTACCACCAATAAACACAGGTAAGGTATCCAGCTGAGCACTCAGGACATCCCGGTAATGTGACAACAGCTTAGGAGCACGCTCAGGCGGACGACGCTTATCTTGTGCCTTCGCTATCTGCATATAACCAAAGTCAAACAGCCCAACGGTGACCCCCAGAGTACTCAATCGGGTGGCCATATCCTGCATAAAATCACTGTCCCGGCCAGCGCCCGCGCCATGAGCCAGGACCAACTGCGCCTGAGGTTGCTCAGCGTGGTGCCACTCTATATCAATTTTTACTTCGCTCTGCGTCATTGTTGTTCCTGCTCTACCATTTCCAGCATCCAGTTTTTGAAGGACACAATTTTACCTAATTCCGCCTGTGATTCACGACATACCAAATAATAGGCATTTTTACTTTCCAGATGGTGACTGAATGGGATGATCAAGCGCCCTGCATCCAGATCGGGTTTTGCCAGTACACTGTTGCCCAGCGCGATCCCCTGACCATGCACAGCCGCCTGAGTCACCATCGAAGAATGGCTAAAAATAGGTCCGGTATTGGCAGGGACATTCCGTACTCCTGCGGTTTTGAGCCAGGCTTTCCAGGCACGTCGGGTGGTATCGTGCAACAGGGTATGATTTGCCAAGTCGCAGGGCTGATTAAGCGGCTTAGGACCATTGAGCAATAACGGGCTACACATGGGCACCAGATACTCAGTGTGCAGCTTATGCGTTTGCACCCCACTCCAGCTACCCCGGCCATAATAGATGGCCACGTCCACATCATCCGTTAATGAGTTCTCATCCATGTCCTGCGCTTTTATCCGCACATCAATGTCTGGATGTAGTTCATTAAACAAGCTCAGTCTGGGCACCAGCCACTGAATCGCAAAACTCGGCGTCAGACTAACCGTCAACGAGCCTTTCGCTCCCCGTGCCAGTAATTTTTCTGTGGCATCGATCAGCTGAGAAAACAGCTCTTTTATATCCAGGAAGTAACCCTGCCCTTCTTCCGTTAACAGCAAGGACCTGTTTTTACGTAAGAAGAGTTTAACCCCAAGGTGCTCTTCCAGAATCTTGATCTGGTGACTGATAGCAGCCTGAGTCACAAACAACTCTTCGGCGGCTTTGGTAAAACTCAGATGCCGGGCTGCGGCTTCAAAAGCTTTCAGTGCATTTAATGGGGGTAATCGTCGTGACATGGCACAAATTCCGAACCAGGCTGATGGAAATGGCGGAACACGCTCCGCCTACAATTATCGGGTTACAGATCAGCAGCGCTGGTATCTAACGGAGCAAACCCTTTGACCAGATCATCCACGGCTTTCATCTGTTGCAGGTAGCCTTCCAGCTTAGCCAGAGGTAAAGCACAAGGGCCGTCACATTTGGCTTCATTTGGATTCGGGTGCGCTTCAATAAACAAGCCCGCCAGGCCCAACGCCATACCACTGCGTGCCAGTTCCGCCGCCTGAGCACGACGCCCATCCGCGGAGTCACTGCGGCCCCCCGGGCGCTGCAACGCATGTGTGGCATCAAAAATCACCGGTGCCATATGCTTCATGTCATCCATCCCCAGCATATCAACCACCAGGTTGTTGTAACCAAAGCTGGTGCCACGCTCACACAAGATCACTCGCTCATTGCCCGCTTCACTCATCTTCTTGATGATATGATGCATCTCGTGCGGTGCCAGAAATTGCGGTTTCTTTACGTTGATGACGTTGCCTGTTTTAGCCATCGCCACAACCAGATCGGTTTGACGAGCCAAAAAGGCTGGCAACTGGATCACATCAACGACTTCAGCAACCGGAGCCGCCTGATGCGGCTCATGCACATCAGTGATCAACGGCACATTAAAAGTGCTTTTGATTTCTTCGAAAATTTTAAGCCCTTCTTCCATACCTGGACCACGGTAGGAGTTAATAGAAGAACGATTAGCTTTATCAAACGAGGCTTTAAACACATAAGGAATGCCCAGCTTGCTGGTCACCTCAACATAGTGCTCAGCAATGCGCATTGCCAAATCACGTGATTCCAGCACATTCATGCCACCAAACAGCACGAAAGGTTTGTCGTTAGCAACTTCGATGTCTGCTACTTTAATAATCTGTGTATTCATTGTCTTTCCTAAAATAGTCGCTAACTGGCAGCGCTAGCTGCCAATCACACGTAAAATTTGTCCGCACAGCCAGGCAGCGTAGGTGCCCAATGCATAGCCCAATACCGCCAACAGCACGCCTACCGGGGCCAGTGCCGGGTGGAATGCTGACGCAACAACGGGGGCCGAGGCCGCACCACCAATGTTGGCTTTGCTGCCAACGGCCACGTAAAACACGGGCGCTTTAATGAGTTTAGCCACCAGAAATAATAGTCCCACATGCACCGCCATCCAGATCAGACCGATCACCACATATTTAGGCGCTTCAACAATTTTGGTGATGTCCATGTGCAAACCTATGGTTGCGACCAGAATGTACAAAAAGCTGCTCCCGACCTTGGAGGCCCCCACAGCTTCGAAGTTACGGGCCTTAGTGAATGACAATGCCAAGCCGATGGTTGTCACCAACACGATAATCCAGAACAACTTTGAATGCAGAGAAAACTTTTTCAGTTCCGGGAAGTTGCTGGCGAAATAAGGGACCAGGAGATCGGCAGCAAAATGCGCCAGACCGGTTGCACCAAAGGCAAAGGCAATCAGCAACATTAAATCTTGCAATTCCGGGCGTCTTGCGTGTTCTGCCTCGAAGGCCTGTACTTTGTTAATCAAACGCTCAATCGATGCCGTATCCGCCCCGGTGCGCGCATCTATTTCTTTGTGCCTGGCAGCCAAAAATAACAGCCCAGCCATCCATAAGTTGGCAACAACAATATCCACGGTCACCATGATGGTAAAGATTTCTCCCCCGGCACCGTAAATTTCTTTCATTGCCACCATGTTGGCACCGCCGCCAATCCAGCTACCGGCCAATGCTGCCATGCCACGCCAAACGGCTTCTGGCCCTTCGACGCCAAGCAACTCAGGCATAAATGTAGCAGTGATGAGCAGTGCAATCGGCCCGCCCAGTACGACGCCAACCGTGCCGGTCAGAAACATAATAATCGCGCGTTTACCCAGCCCCATAATCGACTTCAGGTCGATACTTAAGGTCAGGAGTACCAAACAAGCTGGCAGTAAAAAGTACTTAGCAACCGTATATACATCGTTGCCACTGCCATCCACAATTCCGAAGGTATTCAATAAAGATGGCAGGAAGTAGCACATCAATAAGGCAGGTACATAGCGATAAAACTTAGCCCAAAACCCGGTTTTCAGATTGGAGGTATAAAATACGAACCCCAGAATGACAGCCAGCAGGCCAAGCACTACAGCATTATTGGTAATGAGTACACTACTCTCTTGCATAGGATCTCTCTGTTTCCTTGATTATACAAAAACCGCCTGGGGACCGTGCCAGATCACTGACTGACCCAGAAGTCCCATCATACAGAGTGCGCTGATCTCACTTAATGGAGGATATTATTGTGATCGGCCAGTTCTGCGATTTGATTTTGAATGAGTTCAATGGTTGGATCATCCGGGCACTCATCAACAAAAAACTGCAGGTCATCTTTGGCCATTTTAGGGCAATTAAGTTGGTTCAGCAGGTAGCCTCGGTCACGGCGCTCATAGGGGTCATCGCCCAGCAGCTCCATCAACATCTCCACACAGCTTAGTGCATGACCAAACTTCTCCGCAGCAATAAAGGACCATTTTTGTTGAGCCAGGTAAAGCTTAAAAGCTTCCTCGCCAAATACCAACTCCATGGGTTCCTGCTCTTTGTCGTCGCCGTTTTCCGGGATCACATACCAAGACTGATGGCCGGAGCTTGGGTCGATAATGTACCCTTCTTCATCACTCAACGCGATATGCACCAGCACATCGCCCTGATTAATGGCCAGGCTTGCGTTCAGACGTGCTCGCTCCAGCAAATGCACCAGAATAAGGGCTAACGCCATACTGGTACCGCTGTGCATTTTAAGCACATAGCACACATTATTGAGCAAGTGTTCGGGCACTTTTTGGTCTGTGCCGCTGAACAACCACTGGGTATAAAACGCATCAAGCAGTGCATCTACACACTTATGCTTGTCATCATTTTGATAACAAATAGCGTCAACGGCCTGCTCCAGTTCAGCGAGCAAACATAGCGTGTGTGAAGTATCCGCTTGAGCATCCCAGTGCGGCTCTGCCCAGATACAACGTAACAAGGCAGGCGTCGAAAAATGATCCGTACTTGTGTCGTGTTCATCGAACCAGATATCAGTCATAAATAACGAACTGTTTTCTACTGTCTATAGTCATAATGGGCTAGTGTAACATTTTTCAACACATTCCCAAGGGGATTTTTATTTTGAGGAAAATTGACGATGTGGGCAGGGAAAGCGGGCAACGATGCTGCCCGCATGTCTATCAGAGTATCAGCGCATTTTTAGCACTGGCAAGGTAACCAACGGCCAGCAGTGTGACAGTTGCCATGACCAGTGCACCAACCTGCTTAGCTTTTGTTGTAGATTTCGCAATCACGAAACCTAGCGCTATATATGCAATGACTAAAACAATTTTTTCCATCAACCAGGGTTGCTGTGCCGGGTTCAGACTCGCCATTACTGCCAGCGATACCGCCGAAATCAACAGTACAGTATCCACACTGTGGCTAGCGATGAAGACCCCTTTGTTGGCTGCCAGTTTACCACTGGCCAAACGCGAAATAGCACGGGTATAAAACAAAATAATACTTAAAACTGCAAACATCACATGCGTGTGTTTAAGTGCCATGTAATCCAAAATTGCCCCTTATTAAATTTTAAAATCAATCTTGTAAGCGAGTCAGGATCTGTTCCAGCTCGTCTGTAACCTCATTAAATACGTCTACCAGTTTCGGATCAAAGTGTTTGCCTTTCTGGCTGTTAATTTCTGCGATCACCTCTTCCAGACTGAATGCTGGGCGATAACAGCGCTCATGACGCATAGAGTCGTATACATCGGCAATCGCTGCAATACGACCAAAAATATGAATCTCCTCGCCTTTTTTACCGCTCGGATAGCCGCTGCCATCCCACTTTTCATGATGATCTCGGGCAATCATCGCTCCGGCATTAACGATTTCACGGCGCGAGTCGCGCAGTATCTGATACCCTTTTTGGGTATGAGATTTCATCACGTCCCATTCTTCTGGCGCAAGCTTGTTGGGCTTGTTTAAAATGGCATCGGGAATACCCACATTCCCTACATCGTGCAAGGGCGAAGCCAGTCTGATCAGCTCAGCTTCACGGTAGCTCAGGCCATAGTGCTTGGCCATTACATAGCATATGTTGGCAACGCGCTTTACATGATTTCCCGACTCAGTAGAACGCTGTTCAAGCGCTTCACTCAGGCGGTAAACCAGTTCCTGTTGGGTGTCTTCAATCTCAGCCTGCAACTGAACGTTTTCATACGCCAGTTGTACGTTTTGCGAGAAAATTTTGATCAGGTGTTTTTGCGTGTCGGTCAGAAACTCCGGGATCCCCGAAACAAACAGCATGGAGGCATGATTATATTCGCTTGAACAATAGGCAAACAAATAGTTGTCCTTGTATACGATCCCTCTGTCCTGCAAAGCCTGTCGGCATGCTTCCATTTGCTCAGTATCCAGTACATCTTCTATGGGCTTGCCTTCACTTCGGGCAAATTCGCCACGGCCGGTAAATACCACCAGTTTGTCACTGCTATTGCTGGGATCATTACTGGCCACCAAAGAGGTGGCGTAAATCGCTTCATCCACGGTTCCCAGCAAAGACGTCAGCTGCTGTATAACGCCTTCAATAAACTGGTCAATAGAATGGGAAGCAAAAATATTACGAGATGCTGTGATGATTTTTTCCAGCCCCTGACGAGACTGATCAATTGACAAAATATCCCGATAAGAACGCAAACTCGACATCACCACGGTAAACAGCTTTTGCGCCGTCAGCTCGGTTTTAGATTTGTAGTCATTGATATCATAATTAACAATGACCTGACGCTCCGGTGCCTGGCCTGGCTGACCCGTACGCAAAATAATGCGGATATTATTGTTCTTGGCAGTTTCGCGGATGTACTGTGCTACCCTCAGGCCTGCATCATCCGTTTCCATCACCACATCAAGCAATACAATCGCAGCGTCGGGATGGTCCATAACCACCTTTTTTGCTTCCTCGCCGGAATAGGCACTGAGGAACTCCAGGCGCTTTTTCTGAAACTCAAAATCGCTGAGCGCGAGCTTGGTCACCGCATGCACTTCAGGTTCATCATCAACAATGATCACCTTCCAGGTGCCACTTTTTTCCTGTACTTCCGAATCACTTGGCTCGTCTGAAAACAAAAAATCATCCATTGGAGAGTCCTTAACACTCTTTTTGTACTCGTATCTCGCCAGTATTGCGCACGCTGACGGTCATGAAGCAGGTTGGCGATAACCGAGCTGTCCACCACAATACGGTATCACTGCACTATGCATAATGCCTGCACAAGGCAATTTAGATAATCAGCAACGATTATTGTGGCTTTTGCGCCATCGTTACCCTATCACAGCCTGCCATATCTTTTATTGTAAGTATATTGCGATAGTTCATTTGTGCAAAAATCTGCTGAACACCAGCAGCTTGCTGATACCCGTGTTCAAACATCAGATAACCATCCGGTGCCAGATATTGCAGTGCCTGCTCAGTAATATGACGGATATCGGCATAACCTTCATCCGGCGCCACCAGGGCTGATAAAGGTTCGAAACGGACATCGCCCTGATTCAGGTGCTCATCCGTTTCACATATATACGGGGGGTTGCTGACAATCAAATCAAAGCGCTGATCTGACAAGGCTGAAAACCAGTCGCTCTGGCGGATCTGTACATGCTCAAAACCCAGCCGTTGGCGGTTTTTCTCTGCCAGAGCCACCGCGTCATGAGAGTAGTCTACACCAATAAGCTGCCAGTCAGGCTGCTCCGACGCCAGCGCCAGCACAATAGCGCCCGTACCAGTCCCCAGGTCAACGACTCGAGCATCTGTCGGCAGGGGTAAGGTCAATGCATGCTCAACCAGGGTTTCCGTATCTGGCCGGGGAATGAGGGTGCTATTATTGACATACAGAGGCAAACTCCAGAACTCGCGTTCCCCCGTCAGATGGGCGACTGGCTCACCCGCTTTTCGACGTGCAATGAGTGATTCAAATAATTGATATTGCTCTGCATTCAGCTCGGCTTCTGGCCACGCGAATAAGTAACTGCGGTTCTTCTGAAGAATGTGTAAAAGCAGCACTTCGGCATCGAGTTTCGCTGACTCTGAGCTACTTTGAAGTTGCGAACTCGCCCAGGCAATCGCCTGAGCAAGATTGGGATTCTGCGCCATTAGTCGTCGCCCATGGCTGCTAACAGATCAGCCTGATACTCCAACACTAACGGATCGATAACGGCACCCAGGTCGCCGGCCACCACTTCATTAAGACGATACAGCGTAAGGTTAATGCGGTGGTCCGTGATACGTCCTTGCGGATAGTTATACGTACGGATACGTTCAGAGCGGTCACCACTGCCAACCAGGTTTCGACGTTCGCTGGCTTCTTCTGCCTGACGCTTTTCATCTTCAGCCTGCTGCAGTCGGGCGCCCAGTACTGACAACGCTTTCGCACGGTTTTTATGCTGCGAACGCTCATCCTGACACTCAACCACAACTCCGGTCGGAATGTGAGTAATACGAATTGCAGAATCGGTTTTGTTAACGTGCTGACCACCGGCACCAGATGCACGGAAGGTATCGACCTTGAGGTCCGATGGGTTAATTTCAATGGCTTCTGCTTCTGGAATTTCTGCCATCACAGCAACTGTACACGCTGAGGTATGAACACGGCCCTGAGATTCTGTTTCTGGTACACGTTGTACACGGTGTGCGCCCGACTCAAACTTCAGCTTACCGTAAACGCCATCCCCTTTGATGTTGGCTATCACCTCTTTATAGCCACCGTGCTCACCTTCATTGGCACTGACCACTTCGACCTGCCACTTTTGTGCTTCTGCATAGCGACTGTACATACGGAATAAATCACCTGCGAAAATCGCAGCTTCATCCCCACCGGTACCGGCACGAACTTCAAGGAATACGTTATTGTCGTCTTTCGGGTCTTTTGGCAGCATCAGGATCTGGAGTTGCTCCTCCAGCTCTGAAATTTGTTGTTTTGCTTCTTTGTATTCTTCCTGAGCCATTTCACGCATGTCAGGATCTGAGTCTTTTAGCATTTCTTCAGCCGCAGCAACGTTTTCCTGGGCCTGCTGGTAGGCAGTGAACGCCTTAACGACATCTTCCAGCTCTGAATATTCTTTTGATAACGCGCGAAAACGGTTTTGATCGCCAATAACTTCCGGATCCCCCAGCATGGCTTCCACTTCTTCGTGGCGCTCTACCAGGGTTTCCAATTTACGATAGACGGACTCTTTCATTTAACTTTTATTCCTGCTCAATACCTAATGCTTGTTTTAATACTGCAATACGCTCTATATCGCCCTCTTTTGCCGCCGCCTGAATGGCACGGGTCGGTGCATGAGTGAGCCGATTGGTGAGCTTGTTTGCCAACTCTAACAAGACCTTTTCTGAATTCTTACCCGATTGTAGCTGATTTAACGCCTTTTCCACGAGCTCTAATTTAATCGTCTGTGCGGATTCACGATATTCCCGGATCACATCCACAGAGGTCAGTGAACGCTGCCACTGCGCAAATTCATGCGTTTTATCGTCAATGATTTGTTGTGCTTCACGTGCAGCTTGTTCCCGCGAAGCTATGTTTTCGTTCACAATCGCCTGTAGATCATCCACGGTATACAAATACGCAGCATCTAAGTCATTCACCTGACTTTCAATATCACGCGGTACCGCAATATCAACGAACAACATCGGCTTGTGTTTACGCTTTTTCAGTGCTTGCTCTACCACGCCTTTACCTATGATGGGCAAGGTACTGGCCGTGGAGCTGATCACAATATCAGCCTGATGCAATTGCTC
Organism: Pseudoalteromonas sp. PPB1; assembly: GCF_015356275.1. NCBI lineage: Bacteria > Pseudomonadati > Pseudomonadota > Gammaproteobacteria > Alteromonadales > Pseudoalteromonadaceae > Pseudoalteromonas > Pseudoalteromonas sp. PPB1. Next base: position 47,293 of record NZ_JACEQV010000027.1, read on the forward strand.
CGGCAACTGAGCCAAAGAAATAACATTGGCACTGATTTCATTTGCCAGCAGTTGCGCCCGTTCAATGGTACGGTTGGCCACGGTGATAGCTTTTGGGTTATGTTGAGATAAGTGCTTGGCAACCAACTCAATGGTTTCACCCGCACCAATTAGCAACACATTGGTCTTTTCCAGCTGGCCATAGATGTGCTTTGCCAAATTAACTGCGGCATACGCAACAGATACCGCACTAGCGCCAATTTCGGTTTCGGTACGAACTTGCTTTGCTACTGAGAAGGTTTTCTGAAATAAGCGTTCAAACACAGGCTGAATGCCATTGTGTGCCTTTGCACTATTATAAGCTTGCTTAATCTGCCCCAGGATCTGTGGCTCACCTAATACCAGCGAATCCAATCCACAAGCAACGCGCATCAGGTGGTTAACGGCGTCCTGATTGTGGTGCACATAGACGTTCTCAGCCAATTCGTGCTCTTCTATCTGGTGAAATTGCGCAAGCCAACCCAGAAGCGCTTGGGAATTCGGGTCCCCAAGGCTACAATAGATTTCGGTCCGATTGCAGGTAGAAACAATCACGGACTCATTAAACTGCGGTAACTCAGACAGCTGCTGTAGCGCATCCGATAGTTGTTGCGGAGAAAAAGCGACTTTTTCCCTCAATTCGACGGACGCGGTTTTGTGATTGATCCCAAGTGCGATGATGGTCATAACTGCCAGTATTGCTCAAGCCCTGCTTTAAAGCCGCTAATTTTACCAAAAATCAATCGAATATGGAAAGTAAGGAACTTAGTTTGAAACAGTTTCATTTGATTTTGCTCATGTTTTTATTGTTTCTGAGTGGGTGTGCACAGCGTATTACGCCGTCTGATGAGCATACACAGCAAAATCGTCCCGAAAGTTATAACAATTGGCGGGCAACGGGTAAGCTCGCATTTATCTCTCCCAAGGAGCGCCAGTCCGCCAATTTTAACTGGCAATACCGCGAACAAAAACAAACTCTGACACTAAATACATTTATTGGTACCCAGGTATTAAAACTCGAAGAACTTGATCAGTACAGCACACTCACGCTCGAAGATAAAACTTACACCAGCGACGACAGCAGTGAACTGGTATATCGTCTGAGTGGCTGGCAACTGCCGGTATCGCAGGCACCGCAATGGTTGACAGGTCAAATAGACGCGCCCAACAATCAATATAATCAAAAGCAACAACTTACCCAGGCAACCTGGCAAGATAAGCAGGGCTTGCGCTGGCAGGTCGCCTACCAGACATATCAACGCGTCAACGGGCTCGAACTGCCAACCCGACTCACACTGACGCACAATGACATCACCATCAAAATCCGTATCAGTAATTGGCACTTTGAGACCTTATGAAACCACTTAAATTAACCGCTCCGGCAAAACTCAACCTGTTTTTACACATCAATGGCCGCCGTGCTGATGGCTACCACGAGCTGGAAACCCTGTTTACCTTACTGGAGTACGGCGATCAATTAACCTTCGTTCCACTGGAACAAGATACCATCGAGATCCATGGTGATGTTGCGGATATCCCGTTGCAGGATAATTTAATCTTTCGAGCTGCCAACGCGCTGCGTCCGTATAAATCCTCTGCTGAGGGGGTTCGTATTCACTTAACTAAAAACCTGCCTATGGGTGGCGGTGTTGGCGGTGGTTCATCTGATGCAGCCACCACATTACTGGCACTCAACACCTTATGGCAATGTAACCTGTCCATCGCCCAACTCGCCGATATTGGATTGACACTCGGGGCTGATGTGCCTGTTTTTGTACACGGAAAAACGGCGTTAGCTCAGGGAGTTGGAGAGAAATTGAGTCCATACCCTATCACCGAAAAATACTACCTGGTGGTATTTCCTAATGTCCATGTCAGCACCGTAGAGGTCTTTACACATCCAGATTTACCCCGGAAAACTCCCAAATTATCAGCTAACTGGGCATTAGAGCAAACACACAATGACTGTCAGGAATTAGTTAAAAAGCTCCACCCCGAGGTTGATAAAACCCTGAGCTGGTTGTTAAGATATGCGCCGTCCAGACTGACAGGGACAGGAGGGTGTTGCTTTGCAGAATTTGAATCTGCGCAAGCCGCACAGCGTGTCCTCGAACAACTTCCCTCTCCCTGGACAGGCTTTATTAGCCAAAACGCTCGCGAGTCAATTGCCCACAGGCAACTGGCTGCATGGCGTAAAGATGAAGTAAAATAGTTTAAGTTAGCTTGTTTTGACACTGTCACAGACGACGTCATTGCATACATAATATTACAGTGCCTGAGGAACCCTACCGTGCCCGACATGAAGCTCTTCGCTGGTAACGCAACACCTGAGCTAGCTCAAAAAGTTGCAAAACGTTTGTTTATCGAATTAGGTGATGCCGTTGTAGGCCGTTTTAGCGACGGTGAAATCAGCGTTCAAATTAATGAAAATGTTCGTGGTTCTGATGTCTTCATCGTTCAGTCCACTTGCGCACCAACCAATGACAACCTGATGGAACTCATTGTTATGGTGGATGCGTTACGTCGTGCTTCAGCAGGTCGTATTACAGCTGTTATCCCATATTTTGGCTACGCCCGTCAGGACCGTCGTGTACGTTCTGCGCGTGTACCAATCACAGCTAAAGTTGTCGCAGACTTCTTGTCAAGCGTTGGGGTTGACCGCGTACTAACCGTTGATTTGCACGCTGAGCAGATCCAGGGCTTCTTCGATGTACCTGTTGATAACGTGTTTGGTAGCCCGGTACTACTTGAAGACATGAAAGAGCGTGACTTCGACGACGTTGTTGTCGTATCACCGGATATCGGTGGTGTAGTTCGTGCGCGTGCAATCGCGAAACTTCTGGATGACAAAGACCTGGCTATCATCGACAAGCGTCGCCCACAAGCGAACGTGTCTCAGGTCATGCACATCATTGGTGACGTAGAAGGTCGTGACTGTATCATCGTTGACGATATGATTGATACCGGTGGCACACTGTGTAAAGCCGCTGCGGCACTAAAAGAGCATGGCGCTAAGCGTGTATTCGCTTACGCAACTCACCCGGTATTGTCTGGTAATGCAGCTGAAAACCTGCGTAACTCAGTAATCGACGAAGTGATTGTCACTGACTCAATCACCTTGTCTGACGAACTGAAGTCTGTTGACAAGATCAAAGTACTGACTCTGGCTGATATGCTGGCTGAAACCATTCGCCGCATCAGCAATGAAGAGTCTATCTCTGCGATGTTTGAACACTAATCTGTGTTTATCCGCAAATAAAAAGCACCTCAGGGTGCTTTTTTTATGTCCAAAGGTTTGCAAGGCTGCCGGTAAGTGGTATATTAGCGCGCCTTTTTACTGGGCTTGCTTTGGATACAACCACGGTGAGTTCGGTGATTTACCGAAGTGCTTGGTCGCGAGCCCTTCGAAGTATTAACTAAAATAATTGGAGACACTCATGTCACAATACGTATTAAACGCTGAAGTACGCGAAACTCTGGGTACTGGTGCGAGCCGCCGCCTACGTCGCGCTGATAAAGTTCCTGCTATCCTTTACGGTGCAGGCAAAGACGCTGTTTCGCTTACTCTTGAGCACAACAAAGTTATCCAGATGCAAGAAGACGAAGGTTTCTACACGCACATCCTGACTCTGAACATCGGTGGTGAGTCTGTTGAAGCTATCCTGAAAGACATCCAACGTCACCCGTACAAGCCTAAGGTAACTCACCTTGACTTCCAACGCGTTGACGCTTCTCAAAAGCTTCACACTAAAGTTCCTGTACACTTCATCAACGAAGAAGCAGCAACTAAAGGCGGCAACACGATTGCTCACCACGTAACTGAAATCGAAATCACATGTCTGCCAGCTCAGCTTCCTGAGTTCGTAGAAGTTGACGTAGCAGCTATCGAAGTTGGCGCAACTGTACACCTTTCAGACATCGCACTTCCAGCTGGTGTAGTTTCTGTTGAGCTTGCTAAAGGTGCAGACCACGACCAAGCGGTTGTGACTGTAAACGCACCTAAAGGCGGCGCTGCTGAAGAAACAGCTGAAGAAGCTGCTGAATAATTTTTAAGGTGTTAGCACCTTGAATACTATTCAAATGCTAGTGGGCCTGGCAAATCCAGGCCCCGAATATGCAAACACCCGTCACAATGCCGGGGCTTGGTTTATCGAAGAACTGGCCAGGCGCTACAACGTCCCTCTCAAACCTGACTCCAAACATCATGGCCTTAGCGGCAAGCTGATCCTGAACAATCAGGAATTTAAGCTTCTTATTCCAACCACTTTTATGAACCTGAGCGGTAAAGCTGTAGGTAGCCTGGCTAATTTTTATAAAATACCGCCTGAGCAAATCCTGGTTGCACATGATGAAATGGATATGGATCCCGGTGTCGCCAAACTCAAAAAAGGCGGCGGTCATGGCGGACACAATGGCCTGAAAGACATTATCGCCAAGCTGGGCAATAACAAAGAGTTTATGCGTCTACGCATTGGGATTGGCCACCCTGGACACCGAGATAAGGTGACAGGCTGGGTACTGGGCAAGGCGCCTCAGGCAGATCAGGAAAAAATTGATGCAGCGGTGGATGAAGCCGTACGTTGCATGGAAATCCTGGCCAAAGACGGTGTGTTAAAAGCACAAAATAGACTACATTCTTTTAAGCCGTAACACCGACGTACAAGTCCCGTTACTGCTGTGATTGATCGCTTAATATCAGTCGCAAGATATAAGAATCCGGCCATGCCGGATTTTGTCCGATTGATAGCAAATTAAAGGTTTTAAACTATGGGTTTTAAATGTGGCATTGTTGGCCTACCTAACGTTGGTAAGTCAACCCTATTCAATGCATTAACCAAAGCGGGCATCGAAGCCGCGAACTTCCCTTTTTGTACTATCGAACCAAACACGGGCGTTGTTGCCGTTCCGGATCCTCGTTTGGATCAACTGGCTGCGATTGTTAATCCACAAAAAACCATTGCCACAACAATGGAATTTGTTGATATTGCGGGTCTGGTAAAAGGCGCATCAAAAGGTGAAGGTCTGGGTAACCAATTCCTCGCAAACATTCGCGAAACCGATGCGATTGGTCATGTAGTTCGTTGCTTTGAAGATGAAAACATCGTACACGTATCTGGTCAGGTAAACCCGGCGGATGATATCGATGTCATCAACACAGAACTTGTGTTATCCGACATGGAAGCAGCCGACCGCGCAGCGCAGCGAAATGCTAAAAAAGCCAAAGGTGGCGATAAAGACGCTAAATTCCAAAACGAAGTCTTGGAAAAAGTCAAAGCACACCTTGATGAAGGTTTAACACTGCGTTCATTGGAACTGACTAAAGAAGAGCTGGCTGCAATCAAGCCACTGAACTTCTTAACGATCAAACCGACTATGTATATCGCCAACGTCACTGAAGATGGTTTTGAAAATAACCCATTTTTAGACAAGGTACGTGAAATTGCCGCAGCGGAAGACGCTGTTGTAATTCCAGTCTGTGCCGCGATTGAGTCTGAGCTGTCTGAACTTGAAGAAGAAGACAAGCTTGAGTTTATGGCCGACCTTGGTCTGGAAGAACCGGGGCTTAACCTGGTGATCCGCGGTGGGTACGAGCTACTAAAACTGCAAACCTACTTTACTGCTGGTGTAAAAGAAGTACGTGCATGGACCATTCCTGTCGGTGCAACTGCGCCACAAGCAGCAGGTAAGATCCACACTGACTTTGAGCGCGGTTTTATTCGTGCACAAACCATTGGTTTTAATGATTACATTGAATACCAGGGCGAAAGCGGTGCTAAAGACGCAGGTAAAATGCGCCAGGAAGGTAAAGATTACATCGTTAAAGACGGCGATGTGATGAACTTCTTGTTCAATGTCTAAGTAACGCACTCAATACTGGCAGGCAAAACCTGTCTTACAAAAAGCGCCTCATGGCGCTTTTTTTGTCTTTCTATTACACTGGACGCGAAATTATTAGCCTAATTGCATTAAAAACACGCTGGTTCGCTTAATTTATCTGCAAACAAACTGTGTTAGGTATTTTTTTGCAAAAAAGGTGTTGACGACATACGGCCATATACGCATAATACGCCCCGCATCAGCGATGATGAGAAATTAAAGAGATGGCTATGTAGCTCAGCTGGTTAGAGCACATCACTCATAATGATGGGGTCCCCTGTTCAAATCAGGGCATAGCCACCATGCTTTAATTACTACCAAAACTCATCTAGCTAGCAAGACGCGGAAGTGGCGGAATTGGTAGACGCGCTGGATTTAGGTTCCAGTATCTTCGGATGTGAGAGTTCAAGTCTCTCCTTCCGCACCATGTTCTTTTAAGTCAGAACTAAAACAGATTTAGTTTCGTTGGAGTATCGCCAAGCGGTAAGGCAGCGGGTTTTGATCCCGCCATTCCCAGGTTCAAATCCTGGTACTCCAGCCAATGGCTATGTAGCTCAGCTGGTTAGAGCACATCACTCATAATGATGGGGTCCCCTGTTCAAATCAGGGCATAGCCACCACGTTGCGGAAGTGGCGGAATTGGTAGACGCGCTGGATTTAGGTTCCAGTATCTTCGGATGTGAGAGTTCAAGTCTCTCCTTCCGCACCATGTTCTCGATAAGAACTAAAATAATCAACTTTTCGTTGGAGTATCGCCAAGCGGTAAGGCAGCGGGTTTTGATCCCGCCATTCCCAGGTTCAAATCCTGGTACTCCAGCCATCTCTTATGAGATAAAAATGCGGAAATGGCGGAATTGGCCAGACGTCTTGAATTGGACGCTGGATTTAGGTTCCAATATCAAAGCAAAAAACATGCGGAAGTGGCGGAATTGGTAGACGCGCTGGATTTAGGTTCCAGTATCTTCGGATGTGAGAGTTCAAGTCTCTCCTTCCGCACCATGTTCTTCAATTTGAACTAAAACACTTGATTACGCTTTTTATTTCTGTAGTATCAAGCGTTAAGAAGAAGGATATTATCGATTTAGATTTATCTGGATTCAAGATTTGAATTATTGCTGGAGTATCGCCAAGCGGTAAGGCAGCGGGTTTTGATCCCGCCATTCCCAGGTTCAAATCCTGGTACTCCAGCCATCTCTTCACGGGATGGAAATTCAGTTAAATATACGATGCAGAAGTGGCGGAATTGGCTGTTGTCGAATAAGACGCAGGATTCAGGTTTCTTTTGATTGTATTAATAGAGATTTAATGCGGAAGTGGCGGAATTGGTAGACGCGCAGGATTCAGGTTTCTGTAACTTCGGTTGTGAGAGTTCAAGTCTCTCTTTCCGCACCATTTAACTCTTATCTTAAAATCTTAAAACTTTTCTTCTTTTTAAAAATCAAATATACGATGCGGAAGTGGCAGAATTGGCTGTTGTCGAATGAGACGCAGGATTCAGGTTTCTTTTTCATTAGTAAGCTAAATATACGATGCGGAAGTGGCGGAATTGGTAGACGCGCAGGATTCAGGTTTCTGTAACTTCGGTTGTGAGAGTTCAAGTCTCTCCTTCCGCACCATTTAGTTCTAAGACATCCAAAATTCCATTTTTATTCCTCCGAAGCATCCTAATTATTTATCCATTTTCACTATAATTTCCATTTAGTTTTATTGCTTTGCTATCTGTTGTTCCTATTATGAATGACGTCTAAACGACGCCACCCATTGCATGTTTCAATACTTCACGTTTAATTGGACCGGCATGATTAGCCACTTTTAACACCAGGTTGCGTAAATGCTTTAATGGTGCAATTTCGTTAGAGAAGCCAAAGTAGCAAGCGTCCATCATACTCATCATCATCAGATTATCGTTACGACGGCTCTGCTCATAGCGGCGCAGCAAAGCGGCGTTACCAATGTCTTCAGCGCCTTCCAGTACGCTTGCCAGCGCAGCCACATCTTTGAATCCTAAATTAACTCCCTGCCCAGCCAATGGATTGATGGTATGTGCTGAGTCGCCAATCAAGACAACACGCCCCTGATGGTATTGATTAGCATGTTGTCTGGCTAACGGAAATACCGCGCTTTGCAACACCTCAAACTCACCGGGTAAATCGAAGAAGTGATTTTGTATCTCCTCCTTTAACTGTGCATTCGATAACGTCTTCATCTGCGCCAGCTCATTGCCATGGTGATACCAGATCAGATTGGCGTACGGGTATTGCATAGGCAAAAAGGCAATCGGTCCGGACGGCTTAAACTGCTGCCAGGTTTTTACCTGCTGCGGCGCATCCAGTTTGATCAGCACACCCATACAATGCTGCTGATATTGCCAACCGGTCACCCCAATGCCAGCCAGTTTGCGTACCACAGAGCGCCCTCCGTCAGCTGCTAAGAGTAAATCGGCCTGATAGCTTTGCTCCGGGTAAATCAACTCAACCGAATCAGTATCTTGCTTGATTGCCTGAGGCGTGCCAGACACCTGCTCGACCTGAATGCAAAGGCGTTCGAATTGTGCCCATAAACTGGCCTGAATAAGACGGTTTTCGACAATGTGGCCTAAATGCGTTGCAGCCAGCTCCTCGCAATCAAATAACAGGCTGTTATTTTCCTGCTCATACGCTTCGAGCTGTTGATACGGTGCCAGCCTGGCATTGCGAAGCATCGGCATTGCCTGCAGCTCATCCAGCAAGGCTTCTGAAAAGCGATTAATGGCTGAGACTCGAATATCAATGGTCTCGTCTGTCAGTGTCTGCATGGCATCCAATGGGTGCGTTTCGAGCACTGTGACCGCCAGACCTTGCTGTGCGAGCTTCACGGCAGCCGCTGCGCCAACCATGCCACCACCGACTATCAGCACTTTGTTTTTCATACCCTTTTTCCTTAGTTCAGCTTGCTAAGTTATATCCCGCTATTGTAACCCAATTCGTTCTGAAAGGTTTATCGCCCTGCATATTGTAGCTGAGCAAATACAAGATGCCTTGATCTTGGTTTTTAAAGTTAAAAACTATACTTGGCTAGTGTCATTAGGTCATATAAAATACGCGTCCTTTAAACTAATTTCACGCAAGATCCTGGCAAGGATACAGACTATGCTCTGTATTGATCTAGGAGATGAGCGGGTCGGCTTAGTGACATTAGTTGTTTTAGCGTCGCACATCGTGCTATTCACCGAGTTGAAAACGAGGCATTATTTCAATGAGTAAAAAGTTGCATATCAAAACCTGGGGCTGTCAGATGAACGAGTATGACTCCCAGAAAATGGCGGATCTGCTTGATTCCACCAATGGCTATCAGCTAACAGAAGAAGCTGAACAAGCGGATGTGATCCTACTCAATACCTGTTCAATTCGTGAAAAAGCACAGGAAAAAGTATTTCACCAGCTGGGCCGCTGGAAGTTGCTAAAAGACGATAATCCAGATTTGGTTATTGGTGTAGGTGGCTGTGTAGCCTCTCAGGAAGGCGACACAATCCGCCAACGTGCGCCCTTTGTCGATATCGTTTTCGGTCCGCAAACTTTGCACCGTCTGCCTGAAATGATTAAACAGGTCCAAAGCAAGCAAGGCTCTGTGGTCGATATTTCATTCCCGGAAATCGAAAAGTTCGATCGCCTGCCAGAGCCAAAAGCAGAAGGCCCGAGTGCGTTTGTATCCATTATGGAAGGCTGCTCTAAATACTGTACTTTCTGCGTTGTACCTTATACGCGTGGTGAGGAAGTGAGCCGTCCTCTAGATGATGTTTTACTTGAAGTTGCGCAACTGGCAGAGCAAGGTGTGCGTGAAGTCAACCTGCTGGGTCAAAACGTCAATGCCTATCGCGGTGAAATGCATGATGGCGAAATTTGCTACTTCTCTGATCTGCTGCGCTTTGTCGCGGCTATCGATGGCATCGACCGCATTCGTTACACCACCTCACACCCAGTTGAGTTTACACCTGACATCATCGATGCATACGCAGACGTACCAGAGTTGGTAGATCACCTGCACTTACCGGTTCAAAGTGGCTCAGACCGCATTCTGAACCTGATGAAGCGTGGCCATACAGCACTGGAATACAAGTCTACGATCCGCAAACTACGTAAGATCCGCCCGAACCTAAGCATGAGCTCAGACTTCATTATTGGCTTCCCGGGAGAAAGTAAAGCGGATTTCGAAGCGACCATGAATCTGATCAACGACATTGGCTTTGATATGAGCTTCAGCTTTATCTATTCAGCTCGTCCAGGTACGCCGGCATCGGATCTGCCTGATGATGTAACCGAACAAGAAAAGAAAGAGCGTTTGTACTTGCTGCAAAATCGCATCAATCAGATGGCACAGGACATCAGCCGTAAAATGCATGATACTGAGCAACGCATCCTGGTTGAAGGTCCTTCGAAAAAGAACCCAATGGAATTACGTGGCCGTACCGAGAATAACCGGGTTGTGAATTTTGAAGGTCCACACTCAGTGATCGGTCAGTTCGTTGACGTACGTATCACTGAGGCGCTGCCCAATTCATTGCGTGGTGAACTGATCAGAACTGAAACTGAGATGGACTTACGCCGAGATGTTGCACCTTCGGATATCTTAAATCGTGCACCAGCAGAACCAGAAGCCAATGAACTGGGTGTTGCGACCTTTACACCTTAGTCTTGGAATTTCGACGCCAGCTGATGCTGGCGTCTTGTTATTAGGAAGTTGTTTTGAGTAACCAAGTCAAGAATATCGAATTTTATCTGGAACCCTCCGACAATCACCGCCTATCTTCTTTATGCGGGCCTTTTGATGACAACCTGAAGCAAATTGAACGTCGTCTGGGCATTGAAATTACCCACAGAGATAACTGGTTCAAAGTCACAGGCCAACCGGTTGTGGCTAAAGCTGCGGTCGATATTTTAAAATCCCTGTATGTAGAAACTCAGCCCGTACGCGGCAAGTTTGCCGATATTGAGCCAGACCAAGTTCATTTGGCTATCACTGAGGCCAACTGCCTGGAGCAGGAAGCCCCAGATGTGTGGGAAAAAGAAGTCTTTATTAAAACACGTCGTGGTGTGGTTAAGCCCCGCAACCCCAACCAGAGCCAGTATGTGGCCAATATTCTGACCCATGACATCTGTTTTGGTATCGGTCCGGCAGGGACAGGAAAAACCTACCTGGCAGTAGCGGCGGCGGTAGATGCCCTGGAACGCCAGGAAATTCGTCGTATTCTGTTGACTCGTCCGGCCGTTGAAGCGGGTGAAAAGCTGGGTTTCTTGCCTGGCGACCTGACACAAAAAATAGACCCTTACCTACGTCCGCTTTACGATGCGCTATTTGAGATGCTGGGTTTTGAAAAAGTCGAACGTTTGATCGAAAAGAACGTGATTGAAGTTGCACCACTAGCGTATATGCGTGGCCGGACACTGAACGATGCCTTTATAATTCTCGACGAAAGCCAGAACACCACCACAGAGCAGATGAAGATGTTTCTGACCCGGATCGGTTTTAACTCGAAAGCCGTGATCACGGGTGACATCACTCAGGTGGATTTACCTCGCGGTGCGCGCTCTGGTCTGCGCCATGCCATTGATGTATTGGGAGAGGTTGACGAGATTTCGTTTAACTTCTTTAAATCTCACGATGTGGTACGCCACCCAGTAGTGGCACGCATTGTTGAGGCCTACGAGAAAAAAGAAGAAGCCGAGCGAAAGGAAAAGTTTAACAAACAGCAGGCAAGATTACAGGCACAGGCCAATACCACGCCGACTGATACACAACCCAACGCCAACGACGAGGAGCGCTCATAATGTCGCTTGAGGTAGATCTACAGATTGCCAGTGACTTCGCCAACCTGCCTTCGGCTGAACAATTTCAGTTGTGGGCCGAAAAAGCACTCCTTACGTATAAGGAAGAGGCCGAGGTTACCATACGAATTGCAGACGAAGCAGAAAGCCAGGAGCTGAACAGCCAGTACCGCGGAAAAGACAAGCCCACCAATGTGCTGTCTTTTCCTTTTGAAGCACCACCTGGGATTGAGCTACCACTGGTTGGTGACCTAATTATTTGTCCTCAGGTTGTTTTTCGAGAGGCCGAAGAACAGGAAAAAACCTTCCACGATCATTTTGCTCATATGGTGGTACACGGGTGCTTGCATTTGTTGGGCTTTGACCATATAAATGAACAGGACGCCGATGAAATGGAAAGTCTTGAAAAAGAATTCTTAGCCGATCTGGGCATTGCTGACCCATATCGAGATGACGTTTAACCGACTGGAGTAACACACCGCAATGAGCGACGAAAACTCGCAAAGTAGTCAGGGTTCTTCGAGCAAGACCTGGCTGGGACGCATCACACAGATGCTGCAAGGGGAACCCCAAAACAAAGAAGAGTTGGTAGAGGTAATTGCCGACGCACAGGAAAGAGCCCTGATCGATCCTGAAACCAAAGACATGATGGAAGGCGTACTCAGTGTTTCTGAGTTAAAAGTCCGTGACATCATGATACCGCGTTCACAAATGGTGACGTTGGATATTGATCAGGACCTGGAGTCGCAGTTACCCGCAATGGTTGAATCCAGCCATTCGCGTTTCCCGGTCATTTGCGAAGACAAAGATCATGTCGAAGGCATTTTGCTGGCCAAAGATCTGTTACCCCTGATTGTTCAGCGTGACAGTGAATTACCAACCATTCGTGAGTACTTGCGCCCGGCGGTTGTGGTTCCTGAGAGTAAACGTGTTGATGCGCTGCTCAATGAATTTCGACAAAAACGTTACCACATGGCGATTGTCATTGATGAGTACGGAGGTGTTTCAGGCCTGGTGACCATTGAAGACATTCTTGAGACCATCGTCGGTGAGATCGAAGATGAACACGATAATGAGGACGAGCAACAGGCCATCCGCCAGTTGTCTAAGCACGTGTTTAACGTTCAGGCTCTGACACCATTGGATGAGTTTAACGAGTACTTCAAAACGGAATATGATACGCAGGAAGCAGACACCATAGGCGGGATAATCTTGCATGCATTTGGCCATATGCCAAGCCGCGGCGAAACCATTGACATTGCCCCATTGCAGTTCAAGGTCACCAACTCGGACAATCGCCGCATTTTGCAGTTACAGGTGACGATGCCAAAAACCGAACATGTTGAAGACGTTCTCGAATAAACTCACCGCCCTACTGAAAGACAAGTTTACGTGGCTGGCACTGCTTAGCGGTGCCTCACTGACCTTCAGTTACGCGCCATTTGGACTATGGCCAATCATCTTTGTCGCGCTCGCAGTTGCGTGTTTTGTAACGGATCAGCCCACGACCCGACAAGCAGCCAAGTATGGTTTTTTATTTGGCTTTGGCTGGTTTGCGGCCGGAATAAGCTGGGTGCATGTATCAATTGCTCAGTTCGGTGGTTTACCCCTACCAGCTTCGCTGTTATTAATGGGCCTGCTTTGTGCCTATCTGGCTATTTACCCTGCACTGGCCTTTGCGCTGGCAACACGCTTCTCAGACAAGCCCTGGCAACGTGTCGCATTGCTGCTCAGCGGGTTTGCGATATTTGAATATCTGCGCGGCACTTTACTGACCGGGTTCCCCTGGCTCAGTTTTGGCTATAGTCAGACCGATTCCCCACTAAACGTGCTCGCCCCCTGGATTGGTGAATTTGGTCTGACTCTGGTGTGTGTGTTGTTTGGTGCTCTTTTATACTACCTGCTCTGGTATAAACGCTATCAGTTAACTCTAATGACCCTGCTGCCTCTGTTTGCGCTCTCTTTTTTGACTCGTACGACAGATAACCCGGTTGAATACACGGGCGAGCAAACCCGCATCTTGTTGGTTCAGGGCAATATTCAGCAGAGCCTGCGCTGGGAACCAGAACAATTCTGGCCGACCATGTCAAAATACCAGGATATGACACGACCACTGTGGCAGCAGGCTGATCTGGTTGTCTGGCCAGAAGCAGCTATTCCGGAGCTTGAAGACTTAGCCTTCGACTTTTTGCACAACCTGGACAAAGCTGCTGCTTTTAATCAAAGTGCGTTAATCACAGGCATTCCTGATTATCAGTTTGACACCCGTAATGTCTACAACACCCTGATTGTAGTGGGTAAGCAACAGACAGACGACGAGCAGGGTCATTATCAGTACCTGCACACAAACCGCTATCAAAAACATCAGCTGCTCCCCATCGGAGAGTTTGTTCCTTTTGAAAAGTGGTTGCGGCCGGTTGCTCCCCTGTTCAATCTGGCCATGTCTTCCTTCTCTCGGGGTGACGCACAGCAAGCGAACCTGATAGCCAATGGGTTACATGTTCTGCCTGCTATCTGCTACGAAATAGCCTTCAGTGAACTGGTCAGAAACAACTACACCAGTCAGTCTGACATTCTCTTTACCGTCAGCAATGACGCCTGGTTTGGGGATTCACACGGCCCGCATCAGCATATGCAAATTGCCCGGATGCGCGCGCTGGAACTACAACGTCCTTTGGTTCGGGTAACCAACAATGGGATCAGTGGGATTTATGATCCACTTAGTCAGACACAGCACACCTTGCCTCAGTTTGTTGAGGAGACAATGTTACTGGACGTGAAACTGATGCGCGGGGACAGCTTTTATAGTCAGCATGGCAATAAGTGGGTTTGGCTCTTGGTAGCCACTTTAGTGGGGCTGGTATTGCTTAAAAGAAGTACATCTAAGCTGAAATCTAGCATGGAGCGTGACTATCTGTAGTTGGCGCACGCTCCGGGCAACGATCAGGGGATTACTGATTTACACGTAAATGATAAAGCCCGTGTCTGTGAAAGCTACTCCAGTTTGTGGCAGTACAGCTATTAAATTCACCATTCTTAAACCACAGAGTGACTGTTTTATCAGCCATGCTCGCCGCCAACATTTGACTAAAGATGACACGGCACGCTTCTGGTGTAAATGAGCCTGATTTTTGTGTGACGTTACATACATAATTCGCTTCGCCTAAGCCCGTGACACTCAGATAAACCGATCCGGCAGGAGTTATATCGACCGTTTTAACTTTTCCCCAACAGTCATATGCCTGGGCAGATAAACTTGCAACTGATAACGCTAACGTTGTTATTATCTTTTTCATCTATGATTTCCTTGTTCTAATTTTTAGGGTTGCTGTATTAGCAAGCGCACATCATAGCACACCCATTGTAGAAACAAACAGCGTCTATTCTCTCACGAACCGAACAGCCTGACCCACGCAAGAACAACTCGCAAAGTACACCGAAAGACAAACCCCGCCCCAGGGCGCCATGCTGTGTTCGTATCAGGATAACTCGTCACTATCACTTCGCACTATAGTGGCTTGTACAACGGCAAAAGTCGCTTTGTGAGTGTTCGATAGAACTTGCGCCATAAAGGGAAGCGTGTGCGCTTTTTCGGTGCACACTTGGCACTTTACACACTAATGAAAAATTCAACCTATTAATTTATAACAACTTTAAATTTTGGCATGTAACTTTCTTACTCCTGTGTAAACACGCGTAATAGGAGCATATGAAATGAAATCCTGGTTAGACACACTCACCCTCATCTGGCGGATAGACTACAGTGTATGGCCACCCTGTGACTCATTGTTCAATCACAGTTTGGAGCGTTGACATGGCGACTAAACTTTCCCCCGCCCACCCCAGTGTCCAACGAGCTGTTCATATGGTGCAGAGTCAGCAGCTGACCATTCACGAAGCAGCCAGCCAGTTTGCCTTGTCACAGCGAACACTCTATGCTGCACTGCGAAGCAAACAGCCCCAAAATCAGTCGCACTATGCGCAGCTTTTAGAACAAAAACAGCGTCTGGAATCTCAGTTAAACCAGATCTGTGAAGAGTTAGCAACCATGAAGGAGTGTGACTATGCCACTCATAATTGAACCCCTCGCCGAGCTCACCCCGTTACAACAGCAAATGCTTGCATCTCAACTACAAGCGTGTATCGCTCAGGGCGCATCATTGGGGTTTTACCACCCCACCTCTGACGCACACATGACCAACTACTGGTCACAGGTAAATACAGAACTTGGGCAGAATACACGCGTCATACTGGCAGCTTATCTGGAGCAACAATTAGTTGCCTCGGTACAACTCATTCCTTGTAAAAAACAAAATGGTAGACACCGAGGTGAGGTGGAAAAGTTACTGGTTCACCCGGATTATCAACGTCAGGGGATTGCCCAAGCACTGATGCAATATCTTGAGACATATGCCAATCAACTCGGTATGACGCTCTTGGTGCTGGATACACAAAGCGGCGATAGATCAGAGCTGTTTTATCAGGCTATCGGGTTTACCAAAAGTGGTGAAATCCCGCACTTTGTAAGTGATTCACAAGGTGCCATGCACGCAACCAGCTATTATTTTAAGCAACTGGGGTCTCACTAACTCCAGCAGCTTTACAACAGATGGCTCTCATAAATCGCAATGAGCCTGTGAAATAGTGAATAAAGTAAGCTCGACTCATTGCAATCTGCCCTACTAAAACCAAAAATTTGTATTTCAATTAAACCACTATACTATTTAGCATTTATCAACAAAGTAAAAGCATTTTACTTTGTCACACCACCAATAATTTCTTTAACGTCAACATTGTACCCTTAATAAAACCATGTGAAAATACAGCACCTAATAGTTAAAAAACAAAAGAGACAGGGATGATCATTAATAAATCAGCCTTCCTATGGAAATTATTATTCACATGCTTACTGTGGCACTGTGCTTTTAATGTGAACGCAACAACTGAGCAGGTGGCAGGGTTCCAATTCACGAAAACATCGGCTTTTTCTGTATCCAGTCATGTCAGTGCAAGCAGCGACTTTTTAGTGATAAACAGCGATTCAGAAACAGTGCAACTGGCATTTGAGCGCTTTGAAGTCACGAACAAACCGCTCCTCATTAAACTTGCAAACACCAGCCAGATTAAGACACTGGTTATCAAGTCTCGCTACTTTTCCCTCAGAGAGAAAATTTCGGTGGTGGGTAAACCCGTCAATATTATGTTTGTTTCTAGCTACGGAACGATCACTTGTACTAGCTGTTCATTCGAAAATGTTGAACGCATCACACTTGTGAACGGCACTTATGGATATGGCAGCAGCTCCAGTCGCGATAATATAACAACCAGAGCATCCGGGCGCGTTACCATCAATGGCCTCAGCGCTCCCGGCGCCCACTCACTTGAAGTGATGGCCGATCTGATCAGCACCTCGGGTACTATCGATCTTAACCTGCGCGCACAGCGTCACCCTCAGGGTGGGTTTATTTTCGCTGAAAATGGCGGATATGTACTCGGTTCTGGCGGGGTTAACCTGTATCCGGGCCTGTTGACCATCAAATATCAAGATCTGGATGTTCTGAGCGCGAGCAACAAAACCACCACTTACCAACCTGGCGGTATCTTTAAAGCGGCGAGCATTGGAATAGTTGCAGCGCAACCTGTGACGATTCCATCTGGTACTGAATTCAATACTATGTCCGACGCGCTCTCTACAAGCACGCGACAAGGCCACTTCCATGCCCCGGCAGAAGGGGTGTTCATTCAGATAGCTGAACATGAAAGCGCGGCATTAAAAATCTATGGCAAGCTTTATAGCGATCGTATTATTACAACAAAAACAATAGGTAATACGATTGTATATTCGAGCGCCCGGGTTATTGCTCAAACAGTTAAGCACTTCGCAGACGGATACCTGTTGAATCAGGGCTATATTGATGCGGACAATATCAAAGTTTCTACGGATCGCCTTATCAACTCCGGTACACTCAATGGGGTGAATATCACCGCAGAAACAGAAGGGGATGTGTACAATTCATTTGGTGGTGTGATTCAGGCAGGCAATTTAAGCCTGAATTTGAAAGATGGCGTGTTCACCAATGGTTCACGCACTCAAAAACTACACAGACCGACAAAGCAATCTCTTGCAGCGCCCTCAATTAACATCAATAGCCTTAAACACGGCCCTTACACCACTTATGGTACTGCTGGAGTAACACAAAGCCGCTTCAGTGCAAAAATCCATGCAAATACGATAAAAATCGTCGCCAAAGCCATAGAAAACATCAACCCTTATCATATCGAAGAGCCAACGGGAGTTGATTGGAGTCAAGGCATCAGTGTCAACACGACACAATCTGAGCAAGTATCGATTGCGGCAGAGTCGAAGATGGAGCTCAAAGCGAGCAAGTACATTCGCAACACCTCAGCCATCTTGCGCCTGAATCAACAAGGCTTGTTTCACATTGATACGCCATTGATATTCAATGAGCGCTACCGCCTGGAGACAACGGCTTACATCATCTCTCGTTATGCTTATACCGAAAACAACAAAGGTAGCCAAGATACGGTAGAGCAAGGTATCGGAACAAAAGTGGCAGCCTACTCTCCCCCAGGGCGGATAGTCAGCTTTGGAGAGTTTGAGATCGGCAGCAAGGCCCCCCCCTCAACCCGGCGTCGTTTTGTTAATGCGTTTTCTTATGTTGAATTGTTCGACAACGCCCGATTCCAAAAGCTTGATTTGGAATCAATCGGTATCAAACTAGGGAAAACAATTGCAAAAGAAGACTTTTATGCAATCAAACAGTGTACTGCCTTTGGTAACTGTGGCGGAGTGTCTGTTACAACCGCTGTAGAAGGTGAAACCTTGCTGGCCATTCATGGCAGTGTTTACGGTATTAACCCCAATATCGCAACTCAAAGCGACCTGACCAAAACAGACTCTGACTCACTGGATGCGACCATAAATGCCAAAATCAAAGAGTATTTCCAAAGGTATGTAAAATACGTTGATAAAGACACGTATGAGGGATACTCATGGCCCAGAGTCATCGATGATAAGTGGGTAAAAGTAAACCTCTATAAATGTGACGGATTCCGCGATCAAGATCATGGCCTGACCAAAACTGAAGACTGTCAATACTCCTCTGTAACGGTTCCATTAAGCACCGTGATTGGCGCAACCTCGACGGCCGACTTTGAAAACACAGGCTACACCTTCCAGCAAATTACCGACGCTGCGACAGCTTACGCACGATACCGACAAAATACCACAGGCGCAGAAGATTATCGTTGTTCTAATCGTCGCTACCGCTGCACCACACAAAACTTTTCATATCAAAATGCTGTAGTCAGTGAAGCAGGTAAAAAAATCACCATAAGCTACAAGTATGAAATCTCGATTGATGATGAACTAGATGATTTTGACAAACCTTTTATTCGTATGGTTTCCAAATCGACCCTGGTGACAGTGGCTAATTTGATGGCTGGGAAGTAAATGGAATTGACAATGAAAAAAAACAAATTAACTGACAAGCCTGTGCCCTTTTATAAGAAAGCCATCGCTTATTTAAACATTTTTATGCTGCTGGGGCAGATGAGTTTGCCAACCCTGGCATATGCTTATAATGCGTTTGATAAAATGGATACGACGCATTTTCTTAATAGCGAGCCTGCATTCACAAAAATCACAGGCAGTAGCCAAACGCAATATGCTAAATCAGAACATATTGTCGAGCAAACACGCGCTAAGTCAGCTCAAACCATCGCTGGCTTTCATGAGACCTTGCTAAACAACAGAAAGCAAGCGCTGCCTGCACCGCAATACATTCCAATAATGCATGAGGACATCAGGTTTATCTTTCCACATTACCCACTGGCAAAACAAATTGGTGATCGCTTCGTTCAGGCACGCCTGATCCGCTCACAAATTTATGCTGAGCTGGACCGGAACATGATCTCGCCATCTTATGCTGACGAAACAGCTCAGATAATTCAGCTGTATCAAAATGCTTATGAACTGGCTGGCAAAGCCAGTGTTACCTTTGGTGAGAAGATCTCCAAATCTGTGTATGACAGTTTTGGTAAAGACTTTATCTGGCCAGAGTTAAGAGTAATCAATGGAGAACAGGTACTGTCGCCAGTTGTGCACCTCAGTGCCAACACGTTGAAAACACGGTCCGTAAACGGACACATGGTTGAGTTTACCGGTAGCGATGTCAACTTCAGAGATATCACCGTTAATAGCGGTACTCTGCGCACCGGCAAAAACACCTATTTGCGAACGGCGCGCGATCTAACGGTTAACCCGGGTGCAGAAGTGGCATCTGACGGCGACCTGAACCTGTTTGTTGGGGGCACCCTAAGAAACCTATCCGGCAGTCTGACGGCGCAACAAAATGTCGATATTATTGCCGGCCAGTATATCCAAAAAACCCTGGTACACCGCTTTTCTAACCGCTATGAGCGCGGCTCCCGATTTGGCCAGATTGCATCGGTTAATGGTGACAATATCCGTATCCACAGTATGGGTGACATACTTGTTCAGGGCGGGATAATAACAGGCAACACCATCGGGCTGCGTGCCGACGGTAATATTCGATTAATTTCGCAGCAAACCAGCTACGTGAACAATCAACCCGTTGGCGAGTATTCACAGTCCACTTCTGAAATTAAACACCTGACGACTAAGCTCTCTGCCAAAGACAGTATTTACCTCATGGCATCGGGCGGTATCGAGCTTAAAGCCGCAGAGCTGTATGCAGATGAAGGCGTTATCGAACTCCTTGCCGGACAAGGGATTTTTATCTCCAACGAGTTTAATCAGTTCCAGAAACAATCTAATGCCAAGTGGGGTAAAACCACAGAGGAAGAGCAAGAGTTTCAAACCATTGCTATCCGCTCAGCCCTTGAGGCAGGCAAAGGTGTCATGATCGCCTCAGACTTTGGCGATATCACACTACAGGCTACCCAAATCACATCGGGCACAGGGACCACCATTGATGCCCGTAATGGCCGGGTTAACTTATTGCTGGCCAAAGAGCAGGACCATTACTTCTACAATAAAGTCAAAAAAGGCACCTGGAAAATCAAGACCGAAACCATACAGGATACGGTCGATACCGCAGTATATAACGAGATCATTGGTGGTGTACAAGTTAAGGCAACTCACGGTGTTACTCTGGAATTGGGTCAGTACGAGGGAGAGTCTATCAATGATGTGATGGGCAAACTGTCGCAAAGCGGCAGCCTAAGCTGGATGGTCGATGTCTATAACGACCCTCAATACAAGTGCCCGTCTCTTTTGTCATCTTCAGTGCCAGCTAATATCAGTGAGGATGCCTTCCTTGCTATGAAGCAAGACGCCGCTTTCAATAACTGTGACAGTACTCTCGACGTTATCTACAGTAAGCTGGAGAATATTCAAAAGCATGACAAAACCAGTACATTAAGCCCCGCAGCTATGGCAATTGTTGCAATTGCAGTTTCTGTTGCAATGGGGCCTGGTGCCGGTTTGGTTGGAAATACAGGAACAATCACGACTGCATTCGCAAACCCTGCGATAGGTGCAGCAATGTCGGCTGGCGCGGTGACACTGACGACTCATGCAGTATCAAGTCTTGCGGCAGGTAACAGTATCAACGATACGATAAATTCTATGCTAAGTGACGATAGCTTGAAGTCACTGGCCATCTCAATGGCAACGGCAGGTGTATTGAATAGCGAAACGTTCAAAAGCTTCAAGTTCTTCAACAATGCTAAAGTCGGATCAAGCTGGTATAACAGCGAGTTGGCGATCGATATCGGCCGACAGGCAACTCAGGCCATTTCCGAAAGTATCGTTAAAGCAGGTATCTCAACAGCCATCAATGGCGGCAGTTTCACGGACTTCAGAGATTCATTCAAAACATCGCTCAAAATGCATGCGGTTAATGAACTTGGCGAACACATGGCCGCTAAAATCGCAACCGCATTTGACCCTGAACTAAATGGTGGTCAAAACCTTGATGAGGCCATGAGGTATATATCTCATGCTGCAGTTGGCTGCATGATAGGCGTTGCAACAGTCCAAGCAACCGGTAACGGTGCGAGCAAAAACTTGTCTTGTGCCAGTGGTGCAGGCGGTGCAGTCATAGGTGAGTACATCGCATCTGAGTTAGAAAAATCAGATAAATTTATAGCAGCTAAAAATAAAGCAAAAGCTGAATTTGATGAATTTTTTGCGGGACAAAAGAACCAAATAAGGCAATGGAGTGAAGTTGAAGGGTTGAGCCCTCAAGAAATTGAGCAAAGACTTAATCAGGGGGCCTATCGTCTTGGCATATTTGCCGAGATGGATCGTCTCAGAGCAGCAGGTATTGATATCAGTAAACTCGGTGCTGCGCTGGGAGCTTTTGTCGCAGGTGCTGATGCCAACGCCATTAGAATTGCGGGTAATGCAGGTGCAAACTCGGCGGAGTTCAACAGCTTCTCAAGTTACAGCCCCGGGAAGATGATGCTTTCCGTCATTTCTGACTATGTCAATCGTTTGAGATCGAACCCAGATGGCGTACTTGGTGAAGAGCTTGGGATAGCTGCCGAAAACGTTTACCAAATGGGGTTAAACCTCGATATTGCGAAAGATCCAAGAATCCAGGAAGTATTTAACAGGCTACCTGAGCATATTGCTAAACGCCTTAATGAAGTTGCAGTCTCTCAAGAAGAGAAGGTTGCTATCTCTGCTGCTGTATTAGCGGGGATACTTGACGTCGGGTCAGGTATCGCGACGCAAGCTGAAGCTATGGTACGAATAGGAATGACGCTTAACGGCGACTCTCAAGCGGCTGAACAAAATGGTCAATTGCTCATCAATTCAGCTAACGATATCGCACAGCTAATTGAGCAACATGAGGAGGTGTTTGCACAAGTTCTGCATGTTATTGATACTGTAGGTACAGATAGAGAAAGCAGAACACTTTCAGCAAGGTTCGTGGCGGCGACAATTTCAGGAGGATTTGCAGGAGCCATGACAATGGGAGCCGTAGCTCCTTCTGTGATGGTTAAACTTTCTAATATTCTAAAAAGGTTAGAAGCTAAAGGCGTTGATACAACCCGGATGAAAGAGCTCACCGGGGTACAAGGAATTGATCTCCACGATACCAATAATGATGGAGTGCCTGACGAGGTGCAAATCAAAGTGCTGCCACCTCCCCCGGCAAACCTGCCCAACAACCTGGCGGTGCTGCGCACAGCAGAAGTTCGTAATACACCATTAGACCCTGCAGCAATGCGTGTCTTTTTGCGGAATGAAGGTGTAATCAAAGTTAATTCCGAAGGTGCGGAAACAAAACTCAGAAGTGTTGCCGTTGCGTCTGTTGTTGAAAAAGACGGCAGTGTTAGTCACTTCCTGGCCTTAAGCGGTCACCCTACCAAGAAATCTCCCTGGCAAAAGGAGTTAATGGACACCAAGCCGTGGGCAAATGGTTTTCAGCATGATGGAAAGGGCACACCAAGTGTTACAATTGATGGTGTACATTACAGAGTCATCATTTTTGACAATCATAAAGTGGCAGGTACCTATATTAAAAAACCAGGACGCGACGGTGATGTCAATCGTGATTTCGTAGATAATATGAACCATGCGGAAAAGAAACTGCAGGGCTTTTTAGTCGAGCACTACTCGGGCCATACAGGTAAAATTAAGTTAGCGGTTGAAAATACCAGTGCAACTAACCCTGGGATGTGTCAGTCTTGTAACTATAGTAAAGCAGATTTCGCAAATAAGATGGCTGGGGCAGATATCACTATGTACGATGATGTATTTAGAGAGAAAAAGTAATAAATGAATGAATCTAAAGTGTTACTAAATAAACTGCTGGGTCCCAGAGACCCAGCGCAGGCTAGGTGTATTGGCTTTTCAGCTAGTGATATTGAAAAGCTCCTGACGTGCGGCCCTGTTTCATTAAATAGATATACACAGTTTATTACGTTTCTTTCTGTCATGGGATTGGAAGATGGCGGATTGTTAGACTCGGACACTTTGCTCCACTTTCACCCTAGACAGAGTTTCATGGAAGTAAACAACCTGTCTGAGTTCCTTTTTGAGGAGTTGAGTGACAACCACTCAATTCCGCAAGCTGGAATCTACCTGTTGGAAGTCTGTGATGCAGAATATTTTTATTTTGACTGTGAGCATAACAATCAGCACGTGTACATATATAATAAAGCCAGTAAAAGTGTTCGGGATTCCGGCTGGGATTTCTTCACATACCTGGACAAACGTTGTGCTGCAGATAAATCAAGATTTCATCCCACCAAACGTTGCACCCGCTACCGGGAAGTTGTGCCTGAGCAGCTGCTAGCCATAAAAAACGCGCCTACTGAAAAGCAAGTCTCAGACTTTCTGAATTTGATGAATCATACACAGGTCTTTCCAGGCATAGCACGTCTGAAAGGGTACAGTATGCAGGAGATAGCCAGAATCGAAGCGTTATATAATATTGAAGCGAAAGGAGAGCTTCTTCTTTTTCTCTATACAATGGGTATAAACCAAGGGGGAGCACTACCTCCAATACCAGCCATACACAATAGTATGTCCTCACATCTGCATGCAATGAAGGAGTTGAGAGAATGGCTGGAAGAATACGACAGACCTGACTTAGCTGAAGCTGTATTTGCCTTCGATTTTGATGAAGAGCTTGATTGCTTCTTATTCTATACACAGCATGATGAAGGTGTTTACTACATAAACAGTAATGCTGACGAACTCTACAAAGAATTCGACTCTATTTCAGATATGCTAGGAAAGCGTGCTAAAAGTATAGAAAAGCATGGCATCAAATACCCAGCTGAAAACAGTGACTGTATTCGACTTTTCCATTTTGAAGCCGGCGCTCTTGGCTGAACTAATTTCTCCTCAAGTGGAGAGTGATACAAGGACAGCCGCACTCAGCGAAATTCTAGCTAAAGTTGTGTAATCACCACATGGACATCTACCCAAACTGGCGTACAAGCTATGCGCTTTCATTCAAGTGCCAGTTTAGGGTGGATGCTCATGTCGTATTATAAGCCCACCCAATAGACAGGCTTATAGTACTCAGCAGCTAAATAACCCGATATGCTCGCCGGGTTATGTTTAAAGCGGCAAAGTTTTAGCGTAAAAACTACCCCCCAATTCTCAAGTGATAGAAGCCATCCTCCTGCAAACTCTTCCAATCCTTTCTGTATTTTGCTTTAAGTTCATCACATGTTTTATCTGTTATAAACCACATTGAGAGTGTAACTCCCCCATAAACTGCAACAGTTCTTGAGTAGAATTTCCACTAACAGAAGAAGGAAGTTTTACGATGAGAAAAAGCAAGTTCACCGAATCACAAATTGTTGCCATGATCAAAGAAGCTGAAT
>NZ_JACEQV010000028.1:0-70157 GCF_015356275.1 Pseudoalteromonas sp. PPB1
TTCTGAAATACAGAGGGTTATCGTGAGTGAGCACTTCACCAAAAGAGCTTGAGATGTGAGGGCTCAAGCGTACATCGAAAGAAAATGAGCCCTGGTTTCATTACCGAGCTTTAAGCCGGTCTGACTTCGCAAATGGGGCTGTGATCCCTGAGTACTCCCCACCACCCAGACGTGCCAGTGGGGCGGCTTTATCGGCCAATACTTTAATGCGTTGTTTGTGGTCCAGCTCAGTCACTTTGTCGCTCAGTCTCACAGTCTCACAGTCTCACAGTCTCACAGTCTCACAGTCTCACAGTCTCACAGTCTCACAGTCTCACAACTAAGTTCTTTCAGCTTAATCATTAGAATCAAGATGTTGATAAATTTTGAGGATAATTTTAGGTCACTTTGATAGGGGGATCGGCGCTTGCATTGCATGCTGTGCTCACTCTTTACAACTTAACGAGCACACTATGTTTGACCTCTCTCTGTTGGACGCATTACACACCGCACACCTCAGCTGGTGGCTGCTGCCTCTGGCTTTGTTTAGTGGTGTACTAACCAGCTTTACACCCTGTGTCTATCCACTATTGCCCATTACGCTGGCCACCCTCACCCGATATCGCACCCAAACACTGGCACCGCTTCAGTATTGTCTCGGCTTTGCCGCAATCTACGCACTACTGGGCGGCATCGCAGCCTGGAGTGGCAGCTTGTTTGGTGTGGTTGCATCCAACCCCTGGATACAGGTTGGCTTTGCCAATGTGCTCATTTATCTGGCACTGGTGAATAAAGGGTGGCTGACTTTTCCGCACTTCTCTGGCCTGGGATTTCGAGGC
Organism: Pseudoalteromonas sp. PPB1; assembly: GCF_015356275.1. Classification (NCBI taxonomy): domain Bacteria; kingdom Pseudomonadati; phylum Pseudomonadota; class Gammaproteobacteria; order Alteromonadales; family Pseudoalteromonadaceae; genus Pseudoalteromonas; species Pseudoalteromonas sp. PPB1. Next base: position 819 of record NZ_JACEQV010000028.1, read on the forward strand.
ACACAGGGTCCATTGCTGATGGGCATGACCAGTGCACTGGTCGCAGCGCCGTGTACCTCTCCGGTGCTCGGGGGCTTAATGCTGTTTGTTGCCACCAGCGGACACCTGCTATTTGGCGCTCTGCTGCTATTTAGTTTCGCCCTGGGCATGAGCAGCCTGTTGCTGCTGGCCGGCTTGAGCAGTCAGTTTCTGGCTCGTTTGCCCCGCGCGGGCGCCTGGCTCACGCATGTCCCCACTGCCAGCGCACTACTTCTGCTGCTCATGGCGCAATATTTTCTTATTCAGGCTGGCAAAAGCTGGCTATAACGCAAGGAAACCATTATGGAGACCATCATGACGAAAATCCTCACAGGCATCTTACTACTGGCACTCTCAGTCACGGCCACTGCCAAATCGTATCCCCCTTTACAGGCTGATACGTTGCAAGGCCAGGCGATATCAAGTAAAGGGAAAATAACTTATCTGAAGTTCTGGGCTACCTGGTGCGCTTACTGCGTTGAAGAAATGCCCCACCTTCAACAAGCCTATGAACAAAGTCAGGGCCGCTATCAGGTCATCGCTGTGAATGTCGGCTTTAACCAGACCATTCAGGGTATCAAAACCTATATAAAGCGCCATGACTACCCGTTTCCTGTGGTGTTCGATGCCACAGGTGACATCACACATCAGTATCAGGTCACAGGTACGCCTCAGCACATTTTACTCGATGCCAATGGCACAGAAATTTATCGCAGCGCCCTGCTGACCGATGAGCTTAAACAACACCTGGCAACACAGTCAGGAGTAAAACCATGAAATTGCTAAACCCGATCACCCTATTGCTGAGTCTGACTATGCTCATACTCAGTCAGCGGGCCGCCGCTTCATCCATTGAATATATTTTTATTACCATCTGGGATGAATATATGCAGCAAACCGCCTTCCCCCCTCAACAGTCGGGTATAGAGCGCCGCTTCATTCACCCGGACATCAACATAGATCAAGCCAGTGTGGAGCAGTTTACCGCCCTGTTTCCAGGCTATGCCACGCTACAAATCGACACCCACAATCAACTGGCGATCCGCTATGGCGTCAGGCAGACCCCTTATCGGCTGGTGGTTGAACAGGATCAAGTGCAACAACGGGAGGCACTGGGCACAATGCCAGCAACAGCCCTCATTGATACTTCCCCGCGAGAAGAAGCACTCCATAGCTTGTCCGGACAGCGCTTTGATCCCACTGCACCCGATGCTGATTTTCGGGTATTGTTCTTCAGTGACAGCCTGTGTCCATTTCAGCATATACCGGATTGTGAACGCAGGATCGCACAAAATAACCACCTGTCAGAGCAGATTAACTACCCGGTAGTGAGCGTGATCAAACCATTTTATGTCGATCAAGCTCAGGTCATCGCCTACCAACAGCGCTTCAAAGTAAATCATGAAATACTCTTCGACAGCCACAATCAGCTGTTTCGCTACTTTGCGGTGACCGAGTTGCCCTACTGGGTGGTGCAAAACAAACAAGGTAAAGTGATTTACCGGGCTAACCGGGTACCGTCTTTTCCCTTATAGTGCCCAGTTGCTCTGACAATAAACGCTATAAGGCTTATCCAGGATTGTACTGACTAACTGGAAAGTATGCTCTGATCCTGCCCTGATCTGACTCAGCTGCGCGATCAGAGCATCACTGTGCTCCCGTGCAGCAAGCAGCTCGCTCAACTGATATGACAAAGTGTTGTCCTGAACGAACCAGGCCGCCGCCGCGCCATACAACAGCTCCAGGTGACTGGCATTATGCGGATCGACTATCACGGCCAGTGCAGCCTCGGCGTCACCGCGCAATAAACGGATATACATCTGAGTATAACGGGTATAACTCAGCGTATCTGCCAGGTTCAGCCGCTGATACACTGCCCGTGCTTGCATGACATGTGCTTCAGCCTGTTCCAGCTCACCTTGTCTTATCAGACTCCAACCCAGCATCAACTGAGCATGTGCTGCGGTCATTACAGAGACTTTATCCCAGGCCAACAGTTGCTCAAATGTCTCTATGGCACTGGCCAACCCCGGCGCGTCACTGTGAGTGAGCGCACCATCCATGATGGCCATGCCACGCAGTAACCAGTGCAATTCATACTGAGGGAGCCACAGGGGATCCGGCTCAACCTGCGCCAGATACGTAAGGGCCTCATCCCCTCGGTGAAGCTGAATATAATAGAAGCCAAGGTAAGTAAGTATTTGCTTTCTTAGATAGTCTTCGCCCAGATTGGATGCAATCTCCAGCGCTTCCAGTAAACTGGGTTCACTTTCAACAACTGGCACCAGATAATTCTGGCCATAAGCAAACAAAGCGCGTGCCAGCAGCAAACGCTGCGGCGACTGGCGATAGTAGGTGATTGTATTGTGTAACACTTCTCGGCTGCTTTGAAGATCCAGTAAGCGCTTTTCTTCAGGCCCGGCAACAGGCGGGTTAGCCAGGTAAAACGCACGCTGCGCATCCTGATAAGCCAGTGCGCGGCTGCCAATTAGGGCATATGCCGAGTTCAGGGCCTTACTGTGTGCATCCCACTGTTGATCCAACCACAGCAGATCGGCCTGCAACTGATACGCCGTAGCCAGTTGCTCCAATAGTTGATGACGCTGCGCAAGATCCAGCCCCAACTGCACATCTGTCAGTGCCTGAACGTAATGAGCCTGCGCCTTGCTGAGCTCTGCATGATACAGATAATAGCGCACCTTAATTGCAGGCGCCGCGTTACTCACGTCCATGCTGGTAAACACTGCGCTGGCCTGTGCCAGCTCTCCCTGTTGCCAGGTAATGCGGGCCAATTCGAGCTGCGCAGCCAGATGCTGAGGATGTTGGGTCAAGGCAGCCTCAAAATATGACTTTGCCAGTCTGCTGCCTTGTTCGTCCAGGGCCTGCAAGCCACGGTAATAGTCCTGGGATGCTGTCTCACTCCGACGGGTCTGGCTGGCGTGTCCGTCAGGCAATAAGTTCAGTGCAGCAATGACCTGATCTGCCACGCTGTCAAACGCCATATCAAGCTGCTCAACCACTATCTTATGCTGTTGCCCTGCGGAGTTGATGGTCAGTACATAACGCTGTTGCTGACGGGACAAGGTGAGCGCTACCTGTTTGTTACTATTCACTTCTGCCTGCTGGGCAGGCGGGACTAGCTGATAGTCAGATTGCAAGCGTGCCACCAGTGCTGCATGCAATGCATACCCCCACCACGCATTGGCGGCCACTTCGGTATCATTGTTCAGCGGCAAAATGGTCAAAGCAGGTCGCGCCTCCTGCGCCATAACAGGCTTAGGCGCAGATTGACTGGCATAACCAATGACTCCCCCGATAATCAACAGCGCGATACTCAAAAAAGTCGCCCATATCATGCAGCGCTTATTGCGGTTCACTTGAGTAAGTGGGCAGATCCATTGATAGCCCTGCTGCGGTACGGTGCGGATAAACCTCGGCTGTTGTGCATCATCTCCCAGTGCCTGGCGCAGCTCAGCCATACTTTGCGTCAACGCTGCATCACGATATTCACCATGTTGCCATAAAGCATCCAGCAACGTCTCACGCGCGATCACTTGCTGTGGACGGGCCAATAAAAACCGCAGTAATTGAGCAACTTTAGGTCGTAATGGCACAACTTGTTGCGCATGGCTTAATATCTGTTTATCTGCATCAAAATGAAACTGAGCGAAAGCAACCACAGTGGATATCCTTATATCTGAACCACCTCTACTATACCTCACAGCGCACGTTTGCTGTACACTTAGCGATAATTAGAGTTTGCTTTCAAGGGTCATAATGATCGCACAAGACACCATCGCTGCACAGGCAACCGCACCGGGTCGGGGCGGCGTCGGCATAATTCGAATTTCAGGTACTCTGGCTGAGCAGGTCGCGCACAAAATACTCGGAAAATGCCCAAAAACCCGCTATGCGGAATACCTGCCATTCCAGACACTTCAGGGAGAGCAACTGGATCAGGGCATTGCGCTGTTCTTTAAAGGTCCAAACTCCTTTACCGGCGAAGATGTGCTTGAGCTTCAGGGCCATGGTGGTCCGGTGGTGCTGGACATGCTGCTTAAAGAGATCAGCCAGGTCGAAGGCGTGCGACTCGCCAAACCCGGTGAATTCTCTGAACGCGCATTTATGAATGATAAGCTGGATCTGACTCAGGCCGAAGCCATTGCCGATCTGATCAATGCAACCAGCGAGCAAGCGGCGAAAAGTGCCCTGCACTCACTGCAAGGTGACTTTTCAAAACACATCAATGCGCTGGTGGAACAAGTGATCCATTTACGCATGTATGTGGAAGCAGCCATTGACTTTCCGGATGAAGAAATCGACTTTCTCTCTGATGGCAAAGTGGCTGGCGACCTGAACGCCATCATCGCGCAGCTCAGTGTGGTGCGCCAACAGGCCAAGCAAGGCAGCATTATGCGTGAAGGCATGAAAGTGGTGATCGCGGGTCGGCCAAATGCAGGTAAATCATCACTGCTCAATGCGCTGGCAGGCCGTGAAGCTGCTATTGTCACCGATATTGCCGGCACCACCCGGGATGTACTGAGAGAACATATCCATATTGATGGCATGCCGCTGCACATCATTGACACAGCAGGCCTGCGTGACAGTCCGGATAAAGTGGAACAAATCGGTATTGAGCGTGCCTGGGATGAGATCCGCGCCGCAGATCACGTGCTATTTATGGTTGACGGTACCGAAACCAATGAAACCGATCCTGCCCGGATCTGGCCAGAGTTTATTGAACAACTGCCTGCCGGCATGGACATCACCGTGATCCGCAATAAAGTAGACCTCAGTGGTGAACAGACCGGTACCAGTCACGATCATGGTCATGCCCTGATCCGCCTCAGTGCCAAAGACAGCACAGGGATTGATCTGTTGCGTGAACATCTCAAGGCCTGTATCGGCTTTACCGGTGCAACCGAAGGTGGCTTTATGGCACGTCGCCGTCACCTCGACGCGCTGGAACGTGCCGCAGAACATCTGGAGATTGGCCAGACTCAGCTGGAAATGCACATTGCCGGCGAGATCCTGGCTGAAGAACTGCGACTCACACAACAATACCTTAATGAAATCACCGGTGAATTCACCTCCGACGACTTGCTGGGTAAGATCTTCAGCTCTTTCTGTATTGGTAAGTAATACAATACTAAGACGCACCGCTTAGGTGCGTCTTACTCTTCCGTCACTGAGTATCTTTAGTGAGCGGCGCCACGCCTTTTATGCCCAGTTCATGAAATAACGCAATGGCAGCTTGCTCAAATTCATAAAAACTCTCCGCAGATACCTGATGGCTTGCCGTGACCATACGGATCGCCAGCGGCTCAACAAATGTTGCGTTAGTGCCCCAGAACCCAGAATGTCCGATTGTGGAATAGCCCTCAAAATCAAACCGCTCCTGCGCCAGGCCATAATGTTCCTGAACGCCCTCTTCAGGCACTTCGCTCAGCCAGTGCTCGGCAATTTCCTTTTGTAACTGAGGCTCCTCAACCAAATGCCCCTGATGAAGAGCCGTCATGAACACATTGAGATCATCCAGTGTGGAGACCATCCCGCCGCCAGCCCAGGCAAAAGAGGTATTCACCTCAAGTGCAACTACATTGTGATTACCACTCAGTTCAGAGGGGATCTCCTCATGTTCAGGAATATAAAAGTAGTGGTGCGCTATCTGCTCTGAACCACGCATCGGTTCATGCCGATCCATATAAGTGTTGTCCATACCGAGCGGCTGCAACACACGCTCATATAACAGCTGCTCAAAGCGCTTTTTGGTGTGCTTTTCCAGTGCCCAGGCGAGTAAATCGGTATTACTGTTGCCATACAGGTGTTTTTCTCCCGGCATAGCCTCCAGGTTTTGTGTTAAACCACGCTCTAGCAGATCGGCAATAAGCAAATCAGAGCGCCATAGCGCCGGAATATCATCTTCACCGCCTTGCAGTGCCGCAATAAATGAACGCGTGTCAGGCGCTAACGGGTCATGCAAATAGGAAATAAAATCACGGATCCCGGTACTTTGATCTAATAGTTGCCGGATCGTAAGTGATCCCCCACGTTTCACGCCCTGAGCAACATGCAAGTCCTCGATGCTATAACCCAAGGGCATATCCTCTGGCGAGATCAACGCTGTGATCGGCGTATCCAGCGTAAATAGTCCTTCGTCAATCATGGAAAAGGTCACTGCTGCACTTAATAACTTAGAAATACTGGCAATGCGAAACGGCGTATCTGTTTTTAACACCTGAGTCTGCTGTGCATCCCGATAGCCAACAGCACCTCGCCACACAACTCCATCCTGATTGAAATCTATCAGGGCCTGGATGCCAGGGATCAAGGCTTTATCCGCTTCGTAAATCTGCAATAACAAATCATCAAGTTGCACAAAGACGGTTTCTTGCAGCGACTTTACGATCACAGTGAAACGTTTGCTCTGATAGACATCAAGCTCATCCGTGGCAGTGATCTCAAAAGTATATTCGCCAGCGGCTGTGGGAAGGCGTACATCGATACTTTGTGCCTGATCACTCGATACATGTAGCACAGCATCATCCGGCCCTGAGACCTGACGCCAGGCGATTGACTTCAGGTTATCATCCTTATCAGTGACCCTGGCTGCCAGCGTCACCTGAGTCATCGCGATTGCCGTCAATTCAGGTTGTTCAATGGTAATGGTCGGCCGTTCATTGCGGCTAACACATGCGCTCAGCACACCGATACAGATCAGCGCAGCGCCCAAGTTGAGTGATTTCATCCGTTTGCTCCTTTGAAAACTGCGCCTAGATTATGCTCAGATCACACTGCAAACTGTGAGTAATTGATGAAAAACCGCGCATTTCTGTCAATATTTGTATTTCATAAAGGAACATCGGTGTCGCAAACAGTGCTCTGGCGAGCAAAATTACTCACATCACACCATCATTTAGAGGTGGCTGTACAACATAAACAGCAACGCCAAACACCCGATCCTGTCAACTATGTGAAAAAGATCGCCATTTTTTAGATTATTTCATTATATAGATCAAACTTTATAGATCCTCTTTCTTGTCATGAAAAGACGATCAGATCGCCTTATGCACCAGAATCTATCCACAAGCTAAAAATTACCCTGCTTTTGACCCTTTACAGGCATTTCTGTAGGGCCTGATAACCCCAAAAAGCATCAGGATATTCGCGGTTTATCCACAACAAGCACACCGGGTTAGTATTTGGAATATTTTATTAAACCACTGATTGATATGCATTAATTTTAAAATTGTGTAATTTGATTACTAATTGCGCTAGATTTTTTTATCCCAAACTCAGATCAAGACTTTACTTCTCTGTGAAGGTCATTAAGATGTCGCGAATACGCCCAGAGTCAGTAATCAGGATCTAACGCCGCATGCGCAATATTGAGATCATCATAGGTAGCCAAATGGGCTCCGCAGAGTACGTTGCAGAACAGCTTGCCGAGCAGCTTGATGCCAGTGAATTCAACACGCAACTGCATGAACAACCGGACCTGAGTGCCTGTCAGCATTCTTTGTGGCTGGTGGTCACATCTACTTATGGTGCCGGCGACTATCCGGACAACCTGCTGCCTTTTATAGAGCAACTGACTGATCATGAAGATCTGAGCCATGTGCAATTTGCCGTAGTGGGTATTGGCGACTCAAGTTATGACACCTTTAATCTGGCCGCCAGTAACTGTGCGCAGCTATTGTCAGATAAAGGCGCACAGCAGCTTTTACCGGTATTAAAGATCGATGTACAAGATGAAGCACTGCCGGAAGATGCCGCCATCGCCTGGTTGCCCACATTAAAACAGCAATTGGATCAGGCCAGTTAATCCGATAAGCGGATCAGTGATGAGATCTTTTACACAGAAGTTATTCACAAAATGACTCTTTCTTAGATCGCATTGTGGATAACCTTTGATCTAACTGCGGATCTAAGCATACTTATCCATTGGATAGTTTTCATTGGATCTTGGGCTGTGAATAAATAGCCACTTTGATCAAAGCTTTTCATTGTGATGATCCGATCTAATTCACACCATATGATCTGAACTAACTCTTTGGATCAAATAAGGAATACATCGTTATTCACAGATCCGGGCTGATCTAATAGTAAGATCTAATAAAGATCTTTAAAAAGATCCTTATATATATTTAAGTGATCCTTTTGACCCTGATTAAAATTTAAACGTTTCACTTCTGCGTTTTTCTGGGTAGAATACGCACCCTTTCGAAATTTGCTGGTTGTTTGTAAGTAGGATCCCGTAAATGATTTATCACGAGCATTTTGACGTTATCGTTGTTGGTGGTGGTCATGCAGGTACTGAGGCAGCATTAGCTGCAGCACGTATGGGCATGAATACCTTATTGTTAACACACAATATGGACACCCTGGGACAGATGTCCTGTAACCCAGCAATCGGCGGGATCGGAAAAGGTCATCTGGTAAAAGAGATCGATGCGTTAGGTGGCGCAATGGCCAAAGCGATCGACAAAGGCGGGATCCAGTTCCGTACTCTGAACTCATCTAAAGGTCCTGCTGTAAGAGCGACTCGTGCTCAGGCAGATCGCACACTGTATAAAGCGGCGATCCAGGATATTTTGCAAAACCAAGAAAACCTGAAGATCTTTCAGCAATCGTGTGATGATCTGATCGTTGAGCAGGATCAGGTGAAGGGGGTTGTTACCCAAATGGGACTGCGCTTCAGTGCCGAAACGGTAGTATTAACAGTCGGTACTTTCCTTGGTGGCCAGATCCACATTGGTTTGGAAAACTTTAAAGGTGGCCGTGCAGGCGATCCGCCTTCAATTGCATTGGCACAGCGTTTACGTGAACTGCCCTTCCGTGTTGATCGGCTAAAAACAGGCACACCACCTCGTATCGATGCACGCACTGTTGATTTTTCTGTGATGCAAGCACAACCAGGTGATACGCCAACGCCGGTATTCTCATTTATGGGTAAAACATCGGATCATCCACAACAGATCCCTTGCTACATCACGTATACCAATGAGAAAACCCATGACGTGATCCGTGAAAACCTGCATCGCTCACCTATGTATGCCGGTGTGATCGAAGGAATTGGGCCTCGTTATTGTCCTTCTATTGAAGATAAGATCGTTCGTTTTGCTGATAAAGAGAAACATCAGATCTTTGTTGAACCGGAAGGGCTGACTTCTTACGAACTGTATCCAAACGGGATCTCCACCAGCTTGCCGTTTGATATTCAGCTGGAGATCGTGCGTTCAATTCAGGGTTTTGAAAATGCGCATATTTGTCGTCCTGGTTACGCCATCGAGTATGATTTCTTTGATCCGCGTGACTTGAAGCAATCTTTGGAAACCAAATTCATTAATGGTCTGTTCTTTGCTGGCCAAATCAATGGTACCACCGGATATGAAGAAGCCGGCGCACAAGGCTTAATCGCCGGTATGAATGCGGCCTTGCAAGTTAAGGGTCTGGATGCCTGGACACCGCGTCGCGATCAGGCCTATACCGGAGTCTTGATCGATGACCTGGCAACCTTAGGGACCAAAGAACCGTATCGCATGTTCACCAGCCGTGCTGAATACCGTTTGCTGTTACGTGAAGACAACGCCGACCTGCGTCTGACAGAACAAGGCCGTAAACTGGGTTTAGTGGATGATGAGCGCTGGGCAGCTTACAACAATAAGCTGGAAGTCATGGAGCAGGAAACGCAGCGACTGCGTAACACCTGGATCCACAAAGATCATCCTGCACTGGTGCAGGTGAATGAATTGCTGAAGTCGCCACTGACCCGTGAAGCCAGTTTGGAAGATCTGATCCGTCGCCCGGAAGTCAGTTATAACACACTGATGCAGATTGAAGGATTGGCCAGCGAACAGGACAATATTCAGGCGCTGGAGCAAGTTGAGATACAGACTAAGTACGCCGGGTATATTGCACGTCAGCAGGATGAGATCAACAAACAACTGCGTCACGAAGAAACGCTATTACCGGCTGAGTTCGATTACGCTCAGGTCAGCGGTCTGTCAAACGAGGTGGTGGCTAAGCTGTCAGAAGCCAGACCACAAACAATCGGCCAGGCGTCTCGCATTTCTGGTATCACCCCTGCTGCTATTTCGCTATTATTAGTGTATCTGAAGAAGCAAGGGTTGTTACGCAAGTCAGCGTAACAACAAACGGAAGACTGTGTTATTAGAACAACTTACAGCCCTGTTAGCCCGTACGGACATCACGCTAACTGAACAACAGAAGCAGCAGCTCGTCGATTATGTCGGGCTGCTCGATAAATGGAACAAAGCCTACAACCTGACCTCAGTGCGCGATCCACAAGAAATGATGGTTAAACACATCATGGACTCGTTAGTCGTTGCGCCTCACCTGAGCGGCAAAAATTACATCGATGTGGGTACCGGACCCGGATTACCTGGGATTGTACTGGCCATCGCCCTGCCCGATACGCATTTTGTTTTGCTCGACAGCCTTGGTAAGCGTGTACGTTTTTTAACCCAGGTAAAACATGCGCTTGGACTGGAAAACGTCACACCCGTTCAGTCTCGTGTTGAAGAATATCAACCAAGTGTTAAATTAGACGGTGTACTGAGCCGTGCATTTGCCTCTTTGCAGGATATGGTTCAGTGGTGTGGACATCTGGTCGATGACGAAAGCCGCTTTCTGGCGTTAAAAGGTCAGTTTCCGCAGCAGGAACTGGATAGCCTGCCTGCCGGTGTGACTCTGGAACGTGATATTAGTTTACAGGTCCCCGAGCTGGATGGTGAACGTCATTTAATCATTCTGAAAAAAGACTAGTATTCGAGGACATAGTGGCTAGAGTCATTGCGATCGCAAACCAAAAAGGCGGTGTGGGAAAAACCACTACTGCAGTTAACCTGGCAGCTTCCATGGCTGCGACCAAGCGTAAGGTCCTGCTGATTGACCTGGATCCACAAGGCAATGCGACCATGGGCAGCGGTGTTGACAAATATGGTGAAGTAGCAACCATTTACGATCTTTTGATCGAAGAGACCCCCATTCAGGACGTGATCAGCAAAGAAACGTCCGGCGAATACCATCTAATTGCTGCTAACGGTGATGTGACCGCGGCAGAAGTTAAATTGATGGAATTGTTCGCCCGCGAAGTGCGTTTGCGTAATGCATTGGAATCGGTGCTGGACCAGTACGATTTTATTTTTATTGATTGTCCGCCTTCTTTGAATATGCTGACGGTCAACGCAATGGCGGCGGCTGACTCTGTTATGGTGCCTATGCAGTGTGAGTATTATGCACTGGAAGGACTCACAGCGCTGATGGATACCATCACGCAGCTTTCTAAGCTGGTCAATCCCCATTTACAGATTGAGGGGATCTTACGTACTATGTACGATCCACGTAACCGCCTGGCGAATGATGTATCTGAACAGCTGAAACAGCACTTTGGTGAAAAAGTATACCGCACGGTGATCCCACGCAATGTGCGTCTGGCAGAAGCGCCGAGTTTTGGTGCGCCAGCGATGTACTATGACAGAGCATCCAGTGGTGCCAAAGCCTATTTGGCATTGGCCGGAGAAATGCTCCGCCGTCAGGAAAAACAAGCAGCAGCTGTTGCCTAAGAGGAAGAAAAAATAATGTCGGTGAAAAAACGCGGTTTGGGTCGAGGTCTGGATGCCCTGTTGAGTTCAGCAAAACCTGCTGCGCCTCAACCTGCTCAGCCTGAAGTCACACAAACCCAGGGCACCGAGCGTGCCGTTGAACCCGAGCAGACGACGCAAAACCATGAGGTGACCGATCAGGAATTACAACGGTTGCCCATTGAGTATTTGCAACGTGGTAAATATCAGCCGCGCAAGGACATGTCTGAACAGGCGCTGGAAGAGCTTGCCAGTTCGATCCGGGCACAAGGTGTATTACAACCGATAGTAGTGCGCCCGATCGCTGAAAACCAATTCGAAATCATTGCTGGTGAACGACGCTGGCGCGCTGCGCAGCTTGCTGAGCTGGATGTGGTGCCCTGTATCATCAAAGATGTTGCGGATGAAGCCGCAGTGGCCATTGCGCTGATTGAGAACATTCAGCGTGAAGATCTAAACGCCATGGAAGAAGCCGTTGCACTCGACCGATTACTGAACGAGTTTGAACTAACCCATCAGCAAGTTGCTGACGCCGTAGGCAAGTCACGTACCACAGTGACCAATTTACTTCGTCTCAATAATCTCAACGATGATGTAAAAATCTTGTTGGAACATGGTGATATTGAAATGGGTCATGCCCGTTGTCTACTTGCACTGACCGGTGAGCAGCAATCGGAAGCGGCCAGAACCGCGGTCGCTAAAGGACTAACGGTCCGTGAAACCGAGAAACTGGTGCGTGCTATGTTAGAGCCCGTGGAGAAAAAACCAGCAAAAGAGAAAGATCCGGACGTTAAACTGCTTGAGCAACAGCTAGCAGAGAACCTGGGGGCCAAAGTGGAGATAAATTATAACCAAAAAGGCAAAGGTAAGCTGGTGATTTCTTATGCAAATTTAGATGAATTAGACGGAATTTTGGGGCGTATCCAGCCCGATTTTCAACAACCCTCGTAATCTTACCTTTTAAGGCGAAATGGGCGCTCGAAAAGCGTTACATTTCGTCTCGTCAAGTTGCAAATTGAGCAGAAATAAGTATAATTTCGCCAGTTTTCTAGCCCTGATAAAATTTAGCGTCATTAAGGTTAATTATAAGTGACTCATTCGTTAGCAAGCCCATATCGGCGTGCCGCATTAAAAGGTGTTTTGTATCAGGGTCTCGTAGCTATCATTGCTGCAGTAATAGTTTTTATTGGTTGGGGAGTGGAAGCAGGCTTGTCGGCGTTGGCTGGCGGTGCGGTGCTGGTACTCCCTAATTTTGTATTTGCCGCTTATGCATTCCGATTTATGGGTGCCAGTAAGGCAAATCAAGTGTATTCCTCTTTGAAACGAGGAAACGGATTAAAATTTTTGCTAACTGTTGTGCTTTTTGCGCTCATTTTTAAGCACTTTCCAGTCGTCATGCTGCCGTTTTTCGGCACTTATATGCTGGTGATGCTGACACAATGGTTGGTTCTGATTTTTTTTAATCATTAACTTTTAGGATAAAACAATGGCTGCAGAAGAAGTGACTCTATCGAGCCATATTCAGCACCACTTGACCAATGCCAAGATGTGTTCGACCGATGCCGGTCTGGCCTTCAATAAAGCATGTGCGGACAGTGGTTTCTGGACATGGCATATAGATACCCTCGCATGGTCCATCGGTTTAGGTCTTATATTCTTATGGATCTTCCGAAGTGCCGCTAAAAAATCCACCACAGGTGTTCCTGGTAAATTCCAGTGCTTTATTGAAATGGTTGTTGAGCTCGTTGGTGATAACGTGCGAGACACTTACCATGGCAACAGCAAACTGATCGCGCCTTTGGCCCTGACTATCTTTGTCTGGGTGTTCTTAATGAACTTGATGGATTTGGTTCCAGTTGATTTCCTACCTGCTTTCGCTGGCTTCGTTGGTGAGCAAGCATTTGGTATGGACCCACATGATGTTTACATGAAGATTGTACCGACCACAGACGTGAATATGACTGCTGCACTGGCACTGGGCGTATTTATTCTGATGATCGGGTATTCAATTCGTATCAAAGGTCTGGGCGGCTTCATTGCTGAGCTTACGCTTCACCCGTTCAGCTCTAAGAACAAATTAGTGATGGCAATTCTTATCCCATGTAACTTGCTACTTGAAACAATCGCATTGGTTGCTAAGCCTTTCTCGCTGGCACTGCGTTTGTTCGGTAACTTGTATGCAGGTGAGATGATCTTCATCCTGATCGGTGCAATCGGCCTGATGCAGCTTCCACTGCACTTTGTATGGGCTGTGTTCCACATCATGGTAATCGTATTGCAAGCATTCGTATTTATGATGCTGACTATCGTTTACCTCAGCATGGCTAGCACAAAAAGCCACTAATTAGCTGAAATAAAAGAATTTTTTAAACTTTAACTTTAATTTACTATTGAAACTTTGGAGATAAAAATGGAAATCGCAGTTGCTATTAAACTTATCGCTGTTGCTCTACTAATCGGTTTTGGTGCAATCGGTACTGCACTAGGCTTCGGTAACATGGGTGGTAAGTTCCTAGAAGCATGTGCTCGTCAGCCTGAGCTTGCGCCTCAACTACAAGTTAAAATGTTCATCCTAGCTGGTCTTATCGATGCCGTTGCAATGATCGGTGTAGGTATCGCTATGTACATGTTGTTCGCTCTTTAATATTGCAAAATACCTGAAACGAACAACTGTCAAGTAAGGAGGAGCGGTCGTGAACTTAAACGCCACTCTAATAGGTGAATTAATCGCATTTGTGGTCTTCGTATGGTTCTGTATGAAGTTCGTATGGCCACCACTAAATGGTGCGATTGAAGCTCGCCAGAAGAAAATCGAAGATGGATTAGCTGCCTCTGACAAAGCTGAAAAAGATCTTGAGCAAGCGCGCGAAAAAGCTGCTGAAGAACTGAAAGAAGCGAAAACTCAAGCTAGCGAAATCATTGAACAAGCTAAAAAGCGTGCAACGCTGATTGTTGACGAAGAGACAACTCGTGGTCAGCAAGAGCGTGAGAAAATCATTGCTCAGGGACACTCTGAGATCGAATCTGAGCGCAACCGCGTGAAAGAAGAGCTACGTCAACAAGTAGCGACTCTGGCTGTGGTTGGTGCAGAGAAGATTTTAGAGCGTGAAATCGATCAAGCCGCACACAGTGACATCGTTGAAAAACTTGTCGCTGAGCTTTAAGTAGAGGGTATGAGCATGTCTGAATTGACTACTATCGCTCGCCCATACGCTAAAGCGGCTTTTGAACTTGCCGTTGAGAAAGGCACAGTTGAAGCTTGGAATGAAATGCTGTTCTTCGCAGGCCAGGTGGCCCGCGATGAACAGGTTCAGCTGCTACTGGGTGGCATTGCTACCGAAGCAGAGCAGTCTGATGTATTCATCAAGCTATGCGCTGAGCAACTCGACGAACAAGGCCAAAATCTTATCAAGCTGATGGCCGAAAATGAGCGTTTAGCCGCCATTCCAGCTGTTGCAGATTTGTTTGCTGAACTTAAAGCAGACTATGACAAAGAAATCGACGTTAACGTTGTTTCAGCAGCAGCGCTTGCCGAAGAAGAGCAAGCAAAATTGGTCGCGGCACTTGAGAAACGTTTCGCACGCAAAGTTAAGCTGAATTGTAGCATCGACGAAACCATCGTAAGTGGTCTGGTCATTAAAGCTGGCGATACCGTCATTGACGGCTCTATTCGCGGCAAGTTAGATCGTCTTGTGACGACGCTACAATCGTAATTGGGAAAAAGAGCATGCAACTTAATTCCACAGAAATTTCTGCACTGATCAAGCAACGCATTGAGCAGTTTGAAGTTGTAAGTGAAGCGCGTAACGAAGGTACTATCGTATCTGTTACCGACGGTATCATCCGCATCCACGGTCTTGCTGACTGTATGCAGGGTGAGATGATCGAGCTTCCTGGCAACCGTTATGCTATCGCATTGAACCTTGAGCGCGACTCAGTAGGTGCGGTAGTAATGGGTCCATACGCAGACCTTAAAGAAGGCGTAAAAGTTAAATCAACAGGTCGTATCCTTGAAGTACCAGTAGGCCGTGGTCTGCTAGGTCGTGTTGTAAACACACTAGGTGAGCCGATTGACGGTAAAGGCGCGGTAGACAACGATGGTTTTGAGCCAGTTGAAAAAATCGCACCGGGCGTAATCGAGCGTCAATCAGTAGACGAGCCAGTACAAACTGGTTATAAGTCTATCGACTCTATGATCCCAGTTGGTCGTGGTCAGCGTGAGCTAGTGATCGGTGACCGTCAGACTGGTAAAACAGCACTGGCTATCGATGCTATCATCAACCAAAAAGACACAGGCGTTAAGTGTGTGTACGTTGCGGTTGGTCAGAAAGCTTCGACCATTGCTAACGTAGTACGTAAACTAGAAGAGCACGGCGCTCTTGAGAACACCATTGTTGTTGTTGCATCAGCATCTGAGTCTGCTGCACTACAATTCCTGGCACCGTTCTCTGGTTGTACTATGGGTGAATACTTCCGTGACCGTGGTGAAGACGCGCTAATCGTATATGATGACCTGTCTAAGCAAGCTGTTGCTTACCGTCAGATCTCACTACTACTTAAGCGTCCACCGGGCCGTGAAGCATACCCAGGTGACGTATTCTACCTTCACTCACGTCTTCTAGAGCGTGCATCACGTGTTAACGCTGATTACGTTGAGAAGTTCACCAACGGTGAAGTGAAAGGTCAAACAGGTTCATTGACGGCATTGCCAATCATTGAAACTCAAGGTGGTGACGTTTCTGCATTCGTACCTACCAACGTTATCTCAATCACCGACGGTCAGATCTTCCTAGAGACTGACTTGTTCAACGCAGGTATCCGTCCAGCTGTTAACGCTGGTATCTCGGTATCTCGTGTAGGTGGTGCAGCGCAAACTAAAATCGTTAAGAAACTAGGTGGTGGTATCCGTCTAGCGCTAGCTCAGTACCGTGAACTAGCGGCGTTCTCTCAGTTCGCTTCTGACCTTGACGATGCAACACGTGCCCAGCTTGAGCACGGTGAGCGCGTAACAGAGCTAATGAAGCAGAAACAGTACGCACCAATGTCTGTTGCTGACATGTCTCTGTCTCTATTCGCTGTTGAGAAAGGCTACCTGCAAGACATCGAAATCAACAAAGTACTTGATTTTGAAGCAAGCCTAATCGCATTCGCGAAAAGCGAATACGCAGCGCTAATGACTCAAATCAATGAAACTGGTAACTACAACGCCGAGATCGAAGCGCAGCTGAAAGAACTTCTAGAGAAGTTCAAGTCTACGCAAACTTGGTAATGTGTTATGAAGGTGAGTAGTTAACTACTCACCCAGATTCGGAGAAAGAGTCATGGCCAGCGGAAAAGAGATAAAAAGCAAGATCGGGAGTATCAAGAATACTCAGAAGATCACCAGCGCAATGGAGATGGTTGCCGCTTCTAAAATGAAGAAGGCACAGGAACGCGTCGCGTCCAGCCGCCCATACGCTGAAAACTTACGCAAAGTGATCGGTCGTATTGCTCAGGCTAACCTTGACTTCCAACACCCGTTCTTAATTGAGCGTGAGGTGAAGCGAGTAGGTTACATCGTTATCTCTACTGACCGTGGTCTTTGTGGCGGCTTGAACTCAAACGAGTTTAAGTATGTAGCGAAAGACGTTAAAGCGTGGAAAGAAAAGGGTGTTGATGCAACATTTGCAACCCTGGGCGGCAAAGCTGCCGGTTTCTTTAAGCGTTTTGGCGGTGAGCTAGAAGCCAAAAAAGCCGGGTTAGGAGATGCGCCTTCCGTTCAGGACGTAATTGGTCCTGTTAAAGTGATGCTAAAAGCATACGAAGAAGGCAAAATTGATCGCTTATTCGTTGTGTACAACAACTTTGTGAACACAATGAAGCAAGAGCCTGTTATCGATCAGTTATTACCTTTGCCAAAAGCTGAAGAAGAAGTATCAGCTCACGCTTGGGATTACTTATATGAGCCAAACCCAGAGGCGATTCTAGAGACACTACTAGTGCGCTTTATTGAGTCTCAGGTTTACCAAGGTGTAGTTGAGAATGCTGCCTCTGAGCAAGCTGCCCGTATGGTTGCGATGAAAGCCGCAACAGATAACGCAGGTGGCCTGATTGATGAGTTACAGCTGGTATACAACAAGGCGCGTCAGGCTGCAATCACACAAGAGATCAGTGAGATTGTATCTGGTTCAGCTGCCGTGTAACGCTTCGGCAAAGTTTAACGAGAGGAATAGACATGAGTTTAGGTAAGGTCGTCCAAATTATCGGCGCCGTTGTGGACATCGAGTTCCCACAAGACAACGTGCCAGCCGTATATGACGCACTAAAAGTTACAGAAGGCGACCTGGCTGGTTTGACACTAGAAGTGCAACAGCAGCTAGGTGGCGGTGTGGTACGTGGTATCGCACTTGGTAGTACTGACGGTCTGCGCCGTGGTACTTCAGTAGAAGGTACAGCTGAGCCAATCAAGGTTCCAGTTGGTACAGCAACACTTGGTCGTATCATGAACGTACTGGGTGACGCAATTGATGAAGCCGGCCCAATCGGTGAAGAAGAGCGTTGGTCAATCCACCGCGCTGCACCTTCATACGAAGAGCAAAGCAGCTCAGTTGAGCTACTTGAAACAGGTATCAAGGTAATCGACCTTGTATGTCCGTTCGCGAAGGGTGGTAAAGTTGGTCTGTTCGGTGGTGCTGGTGTAGGTAAAACCGTAAACATGATGGAACTTATCCGTAACATCGCAATCGAGCACAGCGGTTACTCTGTATTCGCCGGTGTTGGTGAGCGTACTCGTGAGGGTAATGACTTCTACCATGAGATGAACGACTCAAACGTACTAGACAAAGTATCGCTAGTATACGGTCAGATGAACGAGCCACCGGGTAACCGTCTGCGTGTTGCTCTGACTGGTCTGACTATGGCAGAGAAGTTCCGTGACGAAGGTCGTGACGTACTGTTCTTCGTAGATAACATCTACCGTTACACGCTGGCGGGTACTGAGGTATCTGCACTACTAGGTCGTATGCCTTCAGCGGTAGGTTATCAGCCAACTCTTGCAGAAGAGATGGGTGTACTACAGGAGCGTATCGCATCGACTAAGACTGGTTCAATCACGTCAATCCAGGCCGTATACGTACCTGCGGATGACTTGACTGACCCGTCACCAGCAACGACGTTCGCGCACCTTGATGCAACCGTTGTACTTTCACGTGATATCGCGTCTCTAGGTATCTACCCTGCGGTAGACCCACTAGATTCAACATCTCGTCAGCTTGACCCGCTAGTAATCGGTAACGAGCACTACGAGACTGCACGTGGCGTTCAGACTGTACTTCAGCGTTATAAAGAGCTGAAAGACATCATCGCAATTCTAGGTATGGACGAGCTATCTGACGAAGATAAGCAAGTTGTATCTCGTGCACGTAAAATCCAGCGTTTCCTGTCTCAGCCGTTCTTCGTTGCTGAGGTATTCACAGGTGCACCTGGTAAATACGTTTCACTGAAAGACACTATTTCTGGCTTCAAAGGCATCTTAAACGGTGAATACGATGACATGCCAGAGCAGGCTTTCTACATGGTTGGCTCAATCGACGAAGCGATCGAAAAAGCCAAAAACATGTAATTAGGGGGTTGTTATGGCAATGACAGTACGCCTTGACGTAGTGAGCGCTGAAAAGAGTTTGTACTCTGGCGACGTGACTGCGATCCAAGTGACAGGTAGTGAAGGTGAGCTGGGTATTCACCCGGGTCACGCACCACTACTGACTGGCCTAAAACCTGGTATGGTACGTTTAGTAACAGAAGATAACACTGAAGAGTTTATCTATGTTGCAGGTGGTACGCTGGAAGTTCAACCTAAGACCGTAACTGTCCTTGCTGACGTTGCGATCCGTGCGGAAGAAATTGACGAGCAAGCTGCTGAAGAAGCTAAACGTGAAGCGGAAGCGCAATTGGCTTCAGGCACTGCAGGCGAGCTGGATTACCAGCAAGCTGCAATGCAGCTTGAAGAAGCTCTTGCTCAGCTACGTCTTCTACGCCAGCTGCGCAAATAAGCAGCCACCTATCTGGTTTAAAAAACCCACACTCTACGTGGGTTTCAGACTGATAATAAACCCCACTTTTTAAGTGGGGTTTATTTTTTTAGATGCCAGGTAAAGGCATTTCGGTTCTCTAACATTTATCAGCAACATTCTTACAGGCTGTGCTGCATGCCTTGAGCAGCCATGGCTATTTCTTTCCCGGTTAATGACTTTTATACCAATTTCACTTAATACCTGGTCTATTTGAAGGAGCAAATAGGACGCTAACGGCGTTAAAAATTTCTTATTTAGAACAACTAAATAGCAAAATTTTTGCCTTGTTATCGACCCTATTTTCTCGCCTCAAAATAGATCACTTAATTAAGCAAATTGGTATTACAAGTCCGTATTTCACCATGTAGGCTGGCTTAGGTGCTTGTATTGTGATGATATCCATATTCACACTTTATAAATGAGTCTCTGTTAGTCGGATCCGCACTCCCTAATCACACCAATTAATTGTTTATTCAAACTTATGGCAATCCGTCGCGATGAAATGGGCAGAGCCTAAACCAACTGCAACGAGATTCTCTGGTATAGAGGCGATTATCGGGCTTTTGTTTGGTATGGTCACGGCCATTTCACGGTGCTTTGACGCTAATGTTATGCTTACCATCGAATCATATGGCCACAGCTGAAAAAGACTTGTGGCTTCTCGTCAGGGAGCAACCGTCAGCTGTGTGAATTGAGGTTGCCATCTATACCACCACCTATTGCTTGTTCAATTTGACGGAGCAAATATGACGTTATCTGTGCCACATTTATACATGCTTCTGTATCACAACTATGCTCACACTTTGCTTTATACCAATTTCACTTAATACCTGTTCAATTTGAAGGAGTAAAAATGGCGCCAACGGCGTTAAAGACTTCTCATGTCGTATTGTATTGCTGCGTTTGCCAAAAACGATAAAGACCTGTCAGGCAAGCTTTCAAGAAGTAACCATATTTAATACGTCATAGGTAAGAAACCAAAGTGAAGGTTGTACTTAATTCAGGCAGGTGTCCAGAAATAATGGACAGATCAAATCGCCCCTGCTTGTTGGTTTTTATAAGTTTAGGTTGCACTGTTTTTAACCATGCGTTTTTAGTGTTTTAAAATGTCACTATTCTGTTGCTTTTTTTGTTCTTCTTTTATCTCTTTTTTATTTTAAAAAGCTTTAATATCATTCACTTACCATTTTGTTTGTGTTGTTGCTAATGGTTGTTAACGTTTATTCACTTTTGGTTCGCTCACTTAATCTTGTAAGTTCACCCTGTCAAACGATAGGTCGAATCTGGAATTGATTTGAGTGCACTGAGCTGCACTGGTCAATGAGTAAATTCACACTATTTTTTGTCACACAAGGCAGTGCGTTACGCACAGCCATATAAAAATGAATGGTGGCTTGGCGCTTATGTGAGTATCACATGCACCACTCACCGAATAAGGAACGCACTTTATTTGTAGCTTTCGAGACAGTGTAAGGTATGAGTACGGCCAATTAGGGTTGTAAGCAACACGTTCCATTGAACTATTTAATAAAAAAGGAATAAATGATGATTAATTCACTATTTGTAATTTCAGAAGTTAGCCAAAGCGTTGGTGATGTAGACATTGCTGGCTGTAAAGGCTGTCGCGCTTGTGAAGCTCAGGCTGAGTTTTAATTAAAAAAACACACTGAGTAGAGGATAAGTTATGTCTTTTCAACATGACGTTCATGCAGCATCGCTCTCTACAAGTCACCCCGGTGATTTGTGTGAAGGTTACCGCTGTACTGGTTGCCCTACTTGTCAAACTCAATAAAAAACCATTAAACAAAAAGGAAGAAATTATGTCTTTTTCAAACAGCATTTTTGAAGCAGCTCAAGCTACTAGCAAAAACGGTGATGTATCTCCAGAAGGCGGCCACTGTGGCGGTTGTACTGGTTGTTCAGGCTGTTACTACATGGCACAAATGTAATTGCTAACAGCTAAAGAGGCGTAGTACGCCTCTTTTAAAGTTTCAACTACACCGAGTGCAGAAATAAAAATCAATAATAAAGCAAAGTACTAAAAGGCATTGTAATGAACATTTGTATAATAGGAAAAGTCTCTCCAATTCAAGGGGGAGTGGCGCAGTTAAACTTCTGGCTATGCTATGCATTGGCTAAGCAAGGCCATCAGGTGCATCTGATCAGCAACGGGACTGAAACTGAAGAAGAGTTTAGAATAACATTAGGACGTATTCCTGATGATATGTCAGGTACTCCATTTGCTGATGTAAAGAACAATCTGCATATCCATTACACAAATGAAAAAGCTAAGTACCAATATATTCCTTATGCTAACCCTTTCGTATCAAAGCTTTCTAATATAGCTATTGACGTTGTCCGTAAATATGAGTGTGACTTTATCCTAGGTCACTATTTTGAACCATACGGCGTTGCAGCTTATGTCACGTCACAAGCGACTGGTGTTCCGTTTGGCTTGAAGCATGCTGGTAGTGATGTAGGCCGACTGCTTAAAAACCCAGAGCACAACACCCTTTACCATGAGATGTTCAGTAAAGCAGGATTTATTTTTTCCAGTGGCTCCACGACTCGTCGTTTTTATCATGCAGGTGTAGATCCATACAATGTCATGCCTTTTGCACCGCCAACCTGCCCTGAATTCATCTACAATCCAGAGCGCAAAGCGCTTGATTTAGAACAGTATCTAATCAGTACAAAAGATGCATTGAGCAAGCCGATATATTCAATGCTTAGAGAACAGTTTGGTTATGAAAACTATGATAGTGAAGCCAGTAGTATCGGTATCTACGGTAAGGTCGGTATTAGCAAAGGCAGTTACGATCTCATTGAGTCTTTGGGCAAGTTAAAGAAACGCGGTAAAAAGTTCAACTTCTTAGCCCTCACTAATGGTCATGCGCACCAGCTAAAAGAGTTTGTCAATAAAGTAAAAGAAGCTGGCATTGAAGAAAATACCATTTGGTTACCATTCATGCCGCATTGGCAAGTGCCAGAATTTATCAATTTATGCGATGCGGTTTGTTTCTTAGAACGTGATTTCGCAATCCCTATTCATATGCCAGGCGTTGCTGTTGAAGTTATGCGTTGTGGTAAATGTCTGATTGTATCTGATGAAATTTATGAAAAGCAGCGTGTGAAGGACAAGCTTGAGCCGGGCGAGAACTTACTTGTGGTAGATCCTCAAGACACAGATGCACTGGCTGAAAAGATCAGTTTTGTACTCGATTTTCCTGATAAAGCTAAACAAATTGGTGCAAATTGCTATGAAGTCGCAAAGGATTTTTATCCCTCTTTTGATGAGATAGCAGAATCGATTAGCGATAAGTTTACCGAAGCATTTGAAAATATAAAAAGAAGAGAATTAGAGATGAGCGCACTGGAATTACAATCTTTCGTCAATCGCTTGTACACAGATGACGTATTTCGAAAACTAAATGATGTTGCACCAGATGTTACTGAGGCTTTATATCAGCTAACGGATGAAGAAAAGCAGGCAATCAGAAATATTGAGAAAAAAGCTCTGGAACAGTATGCATCAAGCCTGAAGATGAAAAACTTCAAGCGAAACACAGCAAGCTATGAATATACATTAAAGGTGCTTGGCGAGCCTGCACTATTTAAGCTGTTTGACCGTTTCTATAACGTCAACCCTGCATATCCAGGGGAAAGTAAACTTGCGTTTGTATCTAAATTTGGTCAGTTCTTAGAGGACAGCATTAACGGTTCGCAAGACGATATTCCAAATTATACCGCTGAGTTGATCCGTTTCGAAAATATTCGAAATCAGTTGAATCTAACCACGACAAATCAAGATGATTTTGAATACATCAACACCAAAAACGCAAGCACGACAATTGAGAATGACACCAAAATAAAGCTTGTTGACTCAGCGACGTTGTTGAAACTTGACTATGACTTAGCACAACTGATCGAATTGCTTGATGAGGACGAGATCCCTGCAAACGTCGAAGAGAAAGAAACTGCTATGGTCATGTATTTTGTACCAACTTCTCCTAAAGCGAAACTATTGTCTCTTAATCCAGCTGCCGGCTCGCTAATAAGCATGATCAAAGGTGAGCTTACATTTGCACAATTATTGGATCATTTTGAGACTCAGACTGGTATCAGTGGTTGTAGTGAAGATCTTAAGCAAGCGTTGGAATTCTTCCACTCTAATGAGTTGCTGCTCATATCGCAATAAAAGGGGTCATTCATGATCAGTAAATCAATAGACTTGCTACCTTTTTTAGGCGCTGGCTTAGGTTATAGATACCAGATCCATAATGATATTTTAGCAAATGAAGATGAAATTGACTTTTTGGAGATTATTACTGAAAAGTATATTGGTACCTCTCCACGGTCTATCGACGCATTAACGGAAATGGCAGAGAAATTCACCATTATTCCTCATGGTGTTTCTTTATCGGTGGGGTCTGCACGCAAAGTATCAAAAACGTTTTTATCTAATGTTAAAGATGTTGTAGATATCTTGAATGCGCCTTATTACAGCGACCACTTGGCAACAACGGAGTGCCCAGGTATTGATTTAGGTCACTTATCACCGATTCAATACAATGACGTCACGCTAAAATATACCGTCGATAATATAAATATGGTTCAAGATACTCTGGGAATTCCGTTTGTCATCGAAAACATTACTAAGACATTGGAAATTCCGGGTTCGACAATGAGTGAAGAAGATTTCTTGCACCAGCTTGTTGATAAAACGGGCTGTGGCATGTTGCTCGATGTGACGAATCTTTACACTAATAGCGTAAATTTTGGCTTCGATGCGATTGAGCGAGCTAAACAACTACCACTTGATGCTGTCGTTCAGGCGCACCTTGCTGGTGGGGTTTGGCACAACGGTAAACTTATTGACTCTCATTCTGAATCTATACCTAATCAAGTATGGCAGCTGTTTGAAGAACTCATTCCATTAATGCCTATCAAAGGCGCATTAGTTGAGAGAGATGATAATTACCCTGATTTTGATGAATTACTAGCTGAAGTTAAGAAGGGAAAGAAGCTCCTAAGCAATACTTCTTCAAAATAATTCACAAGCACACCGTAGGACAAGCAGTCATTGCTTGTCCTAATGAAACTTAATTCAGCAAGCAGATCCCATGAAAGCAGCCCAAAATCAACAAGAAAGTAACTTGTCTTTGTTCAAGCGACTCAGCACCTTCCTTTACCCGTATAAATATTCCGTGATGATGGCTATATTTTTTGTGGCATTATCTGTCTTACTTAACCTTTCACCTCCTCTTATTTATAAGGAGATTATTGATTCAGCTATCCCAAATAAAGATCTCCAGGAGCTAACAAACTTAATATTGATTTCTATTGGTATCCTGGTGCTGTCAACATTGTCTGGATTAGCTGAAGAGCTTTTTATTAGTCGATTTGGCTCAGGTTTTTGTTTTGATATTAGGTGTCACATGTATCAACACATACAGCGACTACCTCTGTCTTTTTTCTCAAAAGTTGAAAGGGGAGAGTTACTCTCTAGGTTTAACACTGACTTGATAAATATTCAGGTAGCGTTAGCTCGAACCATTCCATCTATTATCACCAATGTCATTACCTTGATTCTTGCCGCATCTTTTATGCTTTATATGAACTGGCAGCTCACGCTAATTTCAATCGTAACAGTGCCGGTGTATTTTTTGATTCTTTACTTCGTTACTAAAGCAATTAATGAAAAATCAAAAGACTCATTTAACTTTGGCGATCAATTGAACTCCAAAATTGCGGAAGACTTTTCAGTCAATGGCTTTATGTTTTCAAGGTTAAATGGCATTGGAGACAATCAATTTCAAAAGTTCTCTACGATTGCAACTGGCATCCGTAAAACACGAGTCACAATCGCTATGTTATTTCAGGCGAATCGAGTTTCCTTCTCTGCGTTATCTGGACTGGGCATTGTTTTTGTATACTACTTCGCTGGTAAGCATTTGATACAGGAAGAGCTAACAATAGGTACCTTAGTCGCTTTCACTGTATTCACTCAGCGTCTGTATCAGCCTATAGGTTTTCTTTCACATACCGTTCTGGATATATCTAGCGGCGTCGTTAGTTTAAGACGACTTTACAAAATTCTTGATATGGCTCCGGAAAGCCGACTCCCGAATCACCAAGCGAGTGATAAGACGGAAGCACCCAGCCGCTCGAATACAGATTATATTTGTTTGGATAACGTTAGCTTTTGCTACACCGAGAGCGAGAAGAAGCCTGTGTTAAAAGGTTTATCTATGTCTATTGCAAAAGGAGAGAGGGTTGCTTTTGTCGGAGGGAATGGGGCAGGCAAATCGACTCTGGCATTGCTGTTATCTGGGATGCTTCCAGTGCAGCAAGGTGAAATAAGAATTGGAGATTTAAAAGTTAATGATGCATCAGCAGATCAAATTAGTGAATATGTTAATACTGCCGTCGCGAATGCATTTTTCTTTAACGCCTCTATCTTTGAAAATGTTCGGATGGTTTACCCAAACGCAACTGATGAAGCCGTTTATCATGCATTAGAGAAAGCCAATTGCACTTCTTTTATCAGTAAGTTACCACAAGGTGTCGACACGCTTATCGGGCAGGATGGCTATCAACTGAGCTCTGGTCAAAGACAGCGACTATCCGTTGCACGTTTATTTTTGAAAAATTCACCAATTTTTATTCTTGATGAAGTGACGTCTAACTTAGACGTTGAGTCTGAGCATGAAATTCTCAAATCAATAGACGAAATATCAGAAAGTAATACGGTGATAATAATAACTCACAGCCTAGAGACCATTAGTAAGGCTAATAGAATATTTATGATTGACCAAGGTAAGGTTGTTAAAGAAGGTAGCTTAGATTACCTCATAAAAAGCAGCCCTGAATTTAGGAAAATTTTTAATATAAAACAAGAATTAGCCGAAGAAGTGTAAGGAGAAGCTGATGTGTGGTATTACTGGTATTTGGCGCTTTGATGGACAGCCTGTCGACCCTGTAAGTTTAACGAAGTTTAACGATGCGTTAGAGCACAGAGGGCCCGACAGTGGAGATATTTTCATCGATGGAAAACATAATCTAGGGTTAGGTCATCGTCGGTTATCAATCCACGATTTAAGTCAAAATGGTGCTCAACCAATGACTTTACAAGACCGCTACGCAATCAGTTTCAATGGAGAAATCTATAACTATCGAGAGCTCCGAACTGAGTTGCAGCAAGCTGGTTTCCACTTCTTCTCTGACTCAGATACTGAGGTTGCGTTGTATGCCTATGCCCATTGGGGCGTTGAGTGTTTTACTCGATTCAATGGCATGTGGGCTATGGCACTTTGGGATAGCTTTGAAGGCAAGTTACGCATTTGTATTGACCGATTTGCTATCAAATCTTGCGTGTATTACAAGGATGATAATCAGTTTGCTTTTGCGTCTGAATTAAAAGCGTTTGCGTTACTGCCAGGTGCGGATTTACGGCACAATACTGACCTGATAAAACGTCAGTTTTTAGGTCAATCAGGAGAGTTAAGAAAAACGATACTGAGTAAGGTACAACGGATACCGGCAGGACACTATTTAGAAGTGGAAAGTACAGGCGAAATAAGCATGAAACGCTGGTGGAATACGTTACTGCACTTGCCTCAACCACCAAGTACTTTTGAAGAACAAGTGGCGAAATTACAAGAACTCATGGAAGATTCTGTGCGTCTGCGCTTAAGTACAGATACCAAATATGGTATTCCGATAAGTGGTGGAATGGACTCAAGCAGTATCATGCTAACAGCCAGGGATGTTCTTGGGGATGATAAAGAGCCTTTAAGTGGGTTCGTTATTGGAAAACAAGGTTGGTTAGATGAAACGCACCTAGCCCGGGAAGTCTGCCAAAAAGCTGGTGCTGAGTTAACAGAAGTGCACTCTAATTTATATCAGGATGTTGATATGTTAGAGAGCCTCACTAGCTGCTACGAAGATATCGAGGCTGCATCAGAGGGGCCGTATTTACTCTATAAGAGCATGCGGCAACAATCTCGAGTGGTGTCATTGGATGGTCATGGAATGGATGAGTTAATGGCAGGGTATGGCTATCACTTTACGCCCGCAATGCATGATGCATTTGCCGGGATGCCTAATTTAGCCAAGATCTTTGATTTGACTATGCTGGGTCGCAGTATCAGCTTAAATATTGACTCTCTGAAACCTTGGGAAGGCTGGGGGCACTCTAAAAGGCTCTTTGCGGATGCATTTAAGGGGCGCTTTTCGGCCAAGTATCAGCCGCAGAGTTATACAAATGACCAAGAGCACTATCCTGAGCACTTTGATCACTTAAATACCATGCTATATCACGATGTGCATTATGGCTTTTTACAAAATATATTGCGTTCATTTGACTATGCTTCAATGGCGCATGGTGTAGAAGCCAGAACGCCATTTTTGGATTGGCGACTGGTTACATTTTTATTCTCACTGCCGTCAGAAAGCAAACTAAAACATGGATTTACTAAGCGCTTGTTGCGTCATGCTATGGCTGGGAAATTGCCAGACAGTGTGCGATTGAAGAAAAGCAAGATTGGATTCATTGATATGAAAAGCTACTTCTACAATCCCAACACACTTGCTTGGGCAAGAGATAAACTGGATTCCATTGAATCCCGTAACTCAAATATTTGGGATCATAAAGAAGCCTTATCTATTGTCGACCAGTTAGCCAGTGGCAAATCATCAAATCCTGCGCATTTCAGCATTGTGATGAAAATGGCCCGGCTGGTTCATTTGACCGAAAGCTACAGTGCTCAACAGCGCTCTGTGCATTCGAATAACATTACAGCGACTAAGCCTGCAGAAGAGGTTGGCTTTAAGCGTAAGGCCGCCCTCATCGCTTAGTCGTTTGTTGAGTTAAACAGGCTTATTCTTTGAGTATTAATGAAGGTTGTGAGGCTTCGTAACCTTCATTAAGTTGACTGGCAAGATGATGTTGTTACCAGTGTTTGACTTTCGCAAAAACTCAGCTGTTTCAAAGTAACCTGGTGAACGCCCCTGCCTACTCTAGCTACTCCGATTCGTTGACGTTTGTCATACCACGCAATGCTCCGTCCTGACCCTGGAGTTACCTGTTGAACCTTCAGATATATACAGACGCTTCAAAATCACAAAGCATTTCGATTTTGTAGCTTAAAATCGCAAAAACCAATGAGGAAAACAGAAAAAATCAAACAAAAACAGGTGTTTATATTTTGGCACAAATTGTGCTTTGTTAGGTGAGTTTTTCTGTAAATAGCATGAGAAGTTAAAAATGGATGTAATCAAAAGTAGTTCAAAAAAGAAGAACGTAGCATATAAGCGGGCTATCGCGATGGTTTTCTTCGTGATCTTAGCACTATGCTGGTTACTTATTACAACTGATGACCGCGTCGAAGTTCTCCGCAAAGAAAGTCTATTTTCGAACGTACAGCAAGGGGAGTTTATAGTGAGTGTTGATGGGTACGGAGAGTTTAAATCAAACGATCAAAAACTCATCACGTCCCGCTCTCAAGCGACGGTCGAGGAAGTGCTGCTTAAGCCTGGCGCGAGTGTGCAGCCAGATAGTGTCATTCTAAAATTAAGCAATCCAGAAATAGAAGAAAATGTCTTGATAGCAAGTCAAGAGCTCACAAAGGAATATGCAACTTTAAAACAAATTGAACTGTCGCAAAAACGAGAAATTATGACAGAGAAAGTGAAGTACGCTGAGCTGGAAGCCAGTTATGAGATATCGAATTTAAATTTTCAGGCCCAATCCGATCTCTCAACAAAAGGCATCGTATCCAAATTAAATTTTGCTGAAAGTGATATTAAGACTCAGCAAATGAGCAAAGTACTTGCGATTTATAGAGATCAAATTGAACAGTTGAAGCTAATTCATACTGAGTCTATAAATATGCAAAAAGAAATCATTAAACAAGCGGAAAGCAACTTACGGATTGCTAAAGATAAACTAGACCGCCTTACAATCAAAGCGGGTATGAGCGGTGTGCTTCAACAATCTTTTGTGACGTTAGGCCAAACCGTTTCATCAGGTGCACAACTAGCGCTTATCTCTGGTACTGAAAACCTAGTGGGAATTATCAAGGTTCCTCAAACCCAAGCTGATATGATCAAACTAGGACAAAAGGCAAAGATCAACACTCGCAAAGAGATCATTGAGGGCAATGTAGCGCGAATTGACCCAGTGGTTACTGAAGGTACCGTGAGTGTAGAAATAAAAATGGAGGGGGAGCTGCCTAGCAATATTCGCCCTGAGCTCAGTATTGATGGCACCATCGAAATAGAATCGATACCTGATACATTCTTCATAAAACGACCCGCAAATATTCAGCCAAATTCTGTAGCAAAGTTATACCTGGTTGCAGAAGGGCTAAATCAAGCCTCAGCGAAAGAAGTCACCTTTGGTGTAGAAAGTGGCCAATACATTCAAATACTCTCAAATGTAAATATTGGTGAAACATACATTATTTCTGACACTTCTGCGCTCGCAAGTGCGGAATCTATCGTAATCAAACAATAAAGAGCCGCCAAAAAATGAAAAAATTAAAAATAGAAATAAAAAAAATCTCAAAGGTATTTTATACAGGAGAGATGGAAACGCATGCTTTGAGAGATATTAGCTTTGACATATATGAAGGTGATTATATCTCTATTTCTGGGCCTTCAGGCTGCGGTAAATCTACACTGTTATCACTACTAGGGTTGCTGGCTCCTCCATCAAGTGGGCAATATCTGATTGAAGGCGAAGATGTCAGTAACTTAACGCTTACTGATGCAGCAACAATTCGTAATAGAAAAATAGGTTTTGTATTTCAGCAGTTTAACTTAATCGATGAGCTAAGTGTAATCGATAATGTTGCGCTACCACTTAAATACCAAAACCCACCAGTACCTCTTAATGAGGCACGTGAGCGCGCAATAAAGTGCCTTACTAGGGTCGATCTAGGTCATAGGGTTGACCATAAACCGAATCAACTATCTGGTGGTCAACAACAAAGGGTGGCTATTGCCCGAGCTTTGATTGCTGAGCCTGCAATTCTCTTGGTGGATGAGCCAACAGGAAACTTGGACAGCAAAAATGGTGATATTGTGATGGAGATGCTTGAGCAATTAAATAAAGAAGGCGTCACTATTTGCATGGTAACTCACGATGCTCGATACGCAGATATGGCCCACCGTCAACTGCATCTATTGGATGGTGAAATTGTAGAGCAAAAACAAAATGTGATGGAGGCTGTGTGAACTACTTCTTGCACGAACTAAAATTAAGCTTTTTCAGTCTACTAAAAGTTCCAGCATTTTGTTTCACGATTATTCTGACGTTAGGGATCACGCTGGGCGCATTAATAACTGCTTTTAATTTAAACTACCTAATATTTGTTAAACCGCTTGTTTATAACGATCATGAGCGTTTAGTTGTTGCAAACCACGTACGAATTAAAAGCTATGAATCAAGTGGAGAAGGCTTTCAAAGTTACCCAAGCCTGTTGGAGTGGTACAGAAAAAGTAAGGCCTTTGATGAAAAAGCGCTGATCTCAAGTGATATAACGCAAATAACCAGTATTAGTAGTATGCCCCGGGTCAATGCTAGCTATGTTACGCCGGATTACTTCGAAATCACGACGGCGTCAATGCAATTGGGTCGTGCATTTAATGAGTCTGAAGGGCTTAATCAATATAAACCGTCGGTCATTCTCACCGATAAAGCATGGCAGACAATTTTTAATCGTGAACCTGATGTTTTAGGGAAAACGGTTGCGGTGGAGGATATTCAATTTGTTGTGGTAGGCGTACTTTCCGCAGATTTTCAACAGCCGCAGTTAACTGAGTTTAAGTCAGAAAGTCTTGTTTACTTACCCTGGGACTACAATTCCATTCACGCGGAACTGCGCACTAGCTGGGATGACTTTTTACCACATATCCAGTTTGTTGGAAAAGTAAAGGCATCCCTAGAATTACAACAAGCGCAGCATGAACTTACTAGTCTCTCTGATGCTGGTTTCAGAAGAAACACTCAAGGCTCTGAATATTGGAAAGGCGTGAGTTTGCAAGCAAGGCTATTAACTTTTGAAGAAGCTATCATTGGAGATAGTGAAACAACAAGTGCGCTATTTTTTGCCGGGGTGTTAGCTTTATTACTTATAGCGGTAGCGAACGCGACGAATCTATTTTTGTCACGAATTGTTGAAAAGCGTCGTCAACTGGCCATTCAAGCCGCGCTGGGGGCTCAAAAGCAGCATATTTTTCGGGCAATGTTAGCAGAGTCGATGTGTTTAACATTTGGTGCTTTATTATTGTCAATAGCCATTGCTCTATGTGGTATTTACTTGTTGCAACAAAATGCAGCAGGGCAGCTGCCTAGATTAGATGAAATGAGCCTGGATCTGCCATCTATCGTATTTATGCTCATATGCGGCATCATACTTTCTTTTATTTTCGCAGGTACAGCTTCCCTTGCTGTCAACTACCGAGGGTTAAATGGTATGTTGCAATCAAGCGGGAAAGGTTCGGGTCTGCAAATTTCGTCGGGACTACGTGTTGTGCTAGCCGCAAGCCAAATTACGTTAGCAATTATACTACTTTCAACTAATTTCTCTTTGATGTTTGAGGCATCGACTAAAATTACACAGTCATTAGGTATTGATACGGAAGACACTTATTATATTACTGTGAGTACTGGTAATAAAGACTTAAGCGAACTATCGATGAGTCAGCAAGGAAAAGAGTTGAAGAACTTGATTGAAGCTATGCCTGAAGTTGAGGCTGTTTCAATTATAAGTGCTACTCCTTTATCTCCTCGTATGACACGTTCAGTACTACACCCCGATAGACCGAATGATTATATTCGGACAAATGTATTAATTTCTGACAACGATCTTCAGAAGGTTTTCTCACAAAAAACAATTACAGGTCGTCAATTTACAGAGATGGAAGTCAGAAATAATAGTAACGTGGTTATGGTAAGCCAGACTTTGGCAAAGGCATTATATGGGGATGAGTTTTCCGCAATAAATCAGCCTCTCATGTATAGCGGAGTGACTTACAAAATTATTTCAGTTGTCGAAGATGTTAATAACCCCTCTGGCAGAGCCTTTGACGAAATGCTATACCTGCCATCTGAGGTAGAAAAACTTAGCTTTGTTGTAAAAAGGCAAGGAGAAGCCCCATTAAGTAAACAGTCTTTGCAAAATCTAGTTATTGATTATGATAATAATTTTAGAGTGTTTCTATATTATAGTATGGAAGACTTGCATTATAGAATATTAAAGAGAGATGTGGCTACGGCTGTAATTACAATCTCACTATCTATCTTAACTTTACTATTAGCTGCAATAGGCCTTTATGGCATTCTAAGTTATAACGTTAAAATGCGTCAGTATGAACTGGGAGTTAGGATGGCTATTGGCGCTAACCCTATGCATATCGTTAAAGACGTCTTAAAAGACAACAGTAAAGCAATAATTTGGGGTGTGGTTATTAGTGTGATGGCAATGCTACTTTTTGAAGTAGCAAAAAGGAAAGTGGATTTTACAAACTTTAATGTAGACTTGTTTCCTTCTCTGTCAGCAATAGCTCTGACGTTATTACTATCCATCATGATATCAATAATTTCACTGAATGGCGTAGCGAATAGGAGTCCAGTTTACTCATTGCGCAATGATGATTAAGAGAATGCTAGCTCTGATGGAACTTATCAGAGCTAGCCAAAACTAGAGTTGAAGAGTTATTTATCTAATGAAAAAGTTTGAAAAAAGCTTGCCAACTCTAGACATTATCAGTTTATTTGAAATTGGCAGTATGTTGTTATTATTAAACTCTTTTTTGGATACCTGAGCAATTAGTATATAGCCTTTACTCGGTGTTGTTTTTATAAACTTAGGCAGTTTTGGATTATCGCCCATTGCATCCCTAAGTTTTTTCATTGCCACTCTGATTGTATTATCTGAAACAATCTTACCTGACCAAACATGCTGCATGAGATCATTGCAGCTAAGATAAGAACCTGTATTTTTTATCATAAAAGCCAGTAATTCCATAATCAAAGGCTCGAGTCTGGTTTTCCTGCCGTAAGGATCTGTTAATTGGTTGGTGCTAAAGTCAACTATAATATCATTGACTTCATAAACTCCGCTTTCGAATGGGCCACTTTCGATATGGTTTTTTTGTACGTTTCTTAAATCGAAGAAAGTTACATCATTTATTTTTTTTATTGACATAGAAGTTTCCAACCCTGTTTTCCTTGGTTGTTTAATTAATTTAATTATTGTAATTTTTACTAATTATTGTAGTTTTTACTTAGCCTTAATTCAACTCCAGTGTAAGGCATTTCTAAACTGTCGTTTACGCATTTAACTCGGCAGGCTGCTGGTGGCAGGCTACCAATTTCCTTATGCTTAGGGTATTTTACACCAGCTGTTTTTTTAAAGCACCTATATAGTTAATCTATAATAAATTTCGCTTAAATATTTTCTGGTTTCTGAGTACGTCCAGTTCATATAATACGCTCTGAACTTAATTCGAAGTTGAACATATCTAAACGCATGACCTCAGAGTAATGACTACAATTGATTGAACAACAAAAAGGGACAGTCTAAGTGCACTAATGGCAACGCTTGCCTCAAATCTGTTCGGTCTGTATCACGGTTTTTTGTCTGAAAATATGTGTAGGGAGCTTATACTTGTTTCACTTAATACCTGTTCAATTGGAAGTGAGTAAATTTAATGTTAACGGCTTTGAGGTTTTCTCATTTAGAACCTTTACCTAAGGTATAAGCTCGCAAACTTTAGCCTCGCCTATATGGACGTAGGTGCCTCAGCGATAGCAGGCCGTGGGAGCGGTGTTATCGATCCTATTTTCTCGCCTCAAAATAGAACACTTAATTGAGAAAATTGGTATGACTCCACCGTAAGTTGCAACATAACTTCCTATACTGTATTGCTTAAGTATTTGAAAATATTTTTCTTTTTATTTCACTGCTGGCCGTTTTTTAGCACGTATTCTCAGCCCTCACTATTTCAGTTATAGGACTGGACACTGATGATGAAACACCATGATCCGAGTAGGTTACTGACGCTGATTGTTAGAAAATACTGACTAATGAAGAACGACAGATCAACATAGAGACACTTGATCAATCCCATTAGAGATCAGCTCACCACAGTGAGTATGACTTAGTCTGTTTCTATGTCCCAACAATCCCCCTTTCCTGTTTATGCTATGCCTTAACTAGTTCTTTATTATTAGCTCTCGAATGTCGCTTGAGCAATATGTGCCGATACGGTCGCTATGAACGATATTACCTGTGGGCCGGCTCCGGCCTCAGGCTGGGTTGCGCTGTTTTTGCTGGAGTTTATTTCGCCTGTTATTGATTTGCGACTCATTAATACTTAAATCTCTGGCGGCACCCTCAATCCCAATTTTGGCAACTAACTGAGCAGTTTCTTTATTAAATTCAGTTGTATGTGTTGTTTTCGCTGCTGTCACAGTGGTGATTGCAACGACTGGGTTGCGTGTCTGGAGGTCGTGGCGGGAATGATTTCTGGTATGGCGTTTTTTACTCATCAGCTATCTAGCATAGTATGAATGATCTTTAAGTGGGCACAGTGTTGGGTTAAAATGTAAGTATAATGTTGTTTTTATCAGTAGCTTTTTAAGCTCTGTGAAATACAAGGATTTTTATATGCCGTCTACTCCTCCTCATATTTTAGTACTGGATGATAAACTAGATATTTGCCTGTCACTTGAATATATTTTGAGCAAAAAAGGTTTTCGAGTCAGCTATGCGCAGACGATAGAGCAGGGCTTGCTCGAAGATCGTAATGGTAATCCCGACCTAGTGTTAATGGACATGAATTATACGTCTGACACAACTTCAGGTAGTGACGGCCTGGCGTTGCTCAAAAAGTTACGTGAGCGTAACCCTGACCGGGCTATTGTCGTGATGACTGCGTGGTCGAATACAGAATTAATTGTTCAGTCAATGAAACTTGGAGCGGCAGACTTTATTGAAAAGCCTTGGCAAAACCAGCGCCTTTTTCAAATTTTAGAGCAACAAATAAAACTACAAAACTTGGAAAAGTCAAAACAAGGTTTAGCTCAGCAGCTTGCCGAGCAGTCTAGTACAGAAATACTTTGGCACTCCCCTGCAATGAAAAAAGTGATGCAGCAAGTAGAGCGGGTCAGCGAAACGGATGCCTCTGTACTCATCCTGGGTGAGAATGGGACTGGGAAAAGCTCTCTGGCAAAGTACATCTATAACCTGTCACCCAGGCGTGATAAAAACCTGGTGTCTGTCAATATGGGCGCGATCCCGGATGACTTATTTGAGAGCGAAATGTTTGGGCATATTAAAGGTGCGTTTACAGATGCGAAATCAGATCGCATAGGTCGATTCTCAATTGCACATGAAGGGACCTTATTGCTTGATGAAATTGCAAATATGTCAATGATGCAGCAAAGTAAGTTGCTACGTGTGCTGGAAAGCGGGGAGTATGAGGCGGTAGGAAGTAGCACCACGCAGCATGCAAATGTTCGTCTTATATGCGCAACCAACGCCGAGTTGAGAACCCTCATCGAAGAGAAAATATTTCGTGAAGATTTGTATTATCGTATTAATACATTTGAAGTAACGATGCCGCCGCTCAGAGAACGACGAGAAGATATCAGTTTATTGGCGACACACTTTGTAAACTTGCATAGTAAAAAATATAACCGACCAGCACCTAAAATTAAACCTAGTGCTGTCAGTGCTTTGGAAGGCTATCGTTGGTCGGGCAACGTGCGAGAGCTGAGTCATGTGATGGAACGTGCCGTATTGCTTTGTTCGTCGGAGACCATTGACAGAGAAGTGCTGAATATAACGCCTGTGCCAAGTCAGGCTTCGAACCATCCGCTGACAACTTTGGCGGAAGCTGAATCTTCGCTAATTATCAAATCGCTAGAAAAAACGGATGGTTGTACGGCTGAAGCGGCTAAAATTTTGGGGCTAAGTACCAGTGCTCTGTATCGCAGAATGGAAAAGTATCAAATAAAATATGGCTAAAACGTCTTTGGAACGCATCGTCTTAATGATACTAGGCTGCTGGGGGACCCTGCTTACGCTCGCCTGCGTGACTATTGTCTGGCTAACGACCTCTCAGGCGGTGCTAAGTATCGCTATGGCGTTGCCCTTTAGTATCTTATTTGGTTATCTAGCGATGGCTCAGTACAATCGGTTACTGGGGTTTTATATCGGCATTAATGGGCACCTGGATGCACTCATTAATGGTGATCATCGTCGTCGGGTAAGGCAACGATTTCAAAATGGCGTCGGGCTTGATATTCAAGACAAGCTGGCTGAACTCAGCAAAGAGATTCATTTAGCGCATACTCGCTACGATCAGAGCAAGCTGATCATTTACGATTTGCTGGAAGAGCTGGATCTGCCAATGCTCATACTCAATGACAAGAGCCAGCTAATTAGGGCAAACGGCGCATTTTCTAATTTTTCTGGTTATGCATGGCAGTTACAGAAAAAGAAACTCGCGGACCGTTTTGGCTTGCACCAAGTTGAGGGTGTATGGGAATTCGTCGATGCGGATATCAACCGACGCTGGCAGATCCGACATAGCAAGCTTTATCATGATGGTACGGCGCTCGAACTATTAATCTTTATTGATCAACAATCTACCATCAGAAAAACACAAGCTGAAGCATGGCAAAAGCTGATCCGTGTGATTAAACATGAGGTTGGCAACTCTCTCACACCAATTCAATCGTTGAGCCTATCTCTTATCGACAATGAGGCGCTAACGCCAGAAGGTGAGAAGATCCTACATATCATTCACAATAGAGCGGTTGGGTTATTGTCATTTATAAATGCATATGTTCATTGTAGTAAAAGGCCTGAACCGAACTATCAGATAACCAGCATTGAAAGCATATACCAACGAGTTAAGTTACTTTTTCCTGAAGGTAAGCTGGAGCTGCACTGTGATCCGATAGAATTTGTGTCAGATCCTGACTTGCTCGAACAAACGCTTATCAACCTAATCAAAAATGCATTTGAAGCAAGTGAGCCGGGTCAGTCAGTGGTGCTAAATTGTTTTACGAAATCTAACCAGGTATTTATTGAAGTGATAGATAGAGGGTGTGGTATTCAAAACCTCGACAATATCCAAACACCATTTTACAGTACAAAAGAAAATGGCCAGGGACTGGGCTTAGAGCTATGTCGCTCATTGGTGGAAAGTCAGCAAGGAGAGCTACATGTCAAAAATAGAAAGAATGAAAAAGGTGCTATTGCAAGGATCGTATTACCTTTGAACCGTCCAAGCACAGTCATGAACCTCTCCAGTTAGACACATACAGTCATTTCAATTTGCTAGTTATGATGCTTTGGTTCTTATAATAGAGCAAAAAGGTGGTTACAATTGCAGGCATTAGAAAGTTGCTATCGTATAACTCCGTACCCAGGGGCGGATAAGTGGTAATAAATAATTAAGGATTCTGTTCAATGGCACTGACAACAGTAATATTAGCCGCGGGCAAAGGTACTCGCATGCGTTCAAAGTTACCCAAAGTACTTCATCCTGTCGCAGGCCGGCCGATGGTACAACATGTAATTGATAATGCGATTGCGTTGGGCGCGAGTACGACTAATCTGGTGTATGGTCATGGTGCGCAGCAGTTAAAACAGGCGTTGAGCCACAATGAGGTAAACTGGGTACATCAGGCTGAGCAACTGGGTACTGGCCATGCGGTTGCGGTGGCAAAAGAACATATTGCTGACGATGACACTGTGCTGATTTTATATGGAGACGTACCGCTAACACGCCTGTCTACATTACAACGCCTACTTGAAGTGACGCCAGCAAAGGGATTAGCTGTGTTGACGGTGAACCTTGATAATCCAATGGGTTATGGCCGTATGTTGCGTGAAAATGGTAAGTTGGTTGGGATCGTTGAGCAAAAAGATGCGACACCAGAGCAACTTGCAATTCAGGAGATCAACACCGGTATTATGGCTGCCAATGGTGAATTACTGAAAAAGTGGCTGGGTCAGTTGTCACAGAACAATGCCCAAGGCGAATATTACCTGACTGATATCGTGGCGATGGCGCATCAGGATGGCGTTGAGATTACCTCTGCACAACCTGATGATGCGATGGAAGTGGAAGGGGCGAATAACCGTGTGCAGCTTGCTGGACTAGAGCGTGCGTATCAGAGTGGGCAAGCTGAAATCCTGATGTTAAATGGTGCCAGCCTGGCAGATCCAAACCGTATTGATGTGCGTGGTGAGGTGAAAACTGGTCAGGACGTTCAGATTGATGTGAATGTTGTTTTTGAAGGACAGGTTGAACTCGGTGATGATGTCGTTATCGGACCCAACTGTGTGCTAAAAAACTGTCAGATCGGTAATGGTGTTGTCATTAAAGCGAACACGTTGATCGAAGATGCAAAGGTTGGCGACTCGTGTACTTTAGGGCCATTTGCGCGACTACGTCCGGGCGCCGTGATGGAAACGGATTCGCACATTGGCAACTTTGTTGAGATGAAAAAATCGCGTCTTGGTAAAGGTTCCAAAGCAAACCACTTAACCTATCTGGGCGATGCAGAGATTGGAGAAAAAGTGAATATCGGTGCCGGTACCATCACTTGTAACTATGATGGGGTAAATAAGTCAAAGACCCTCATTGGTGACGGTGCATTTATTGGCTCAAATTCTTCGCTGGTCGCACCGGTTGAGATTGGCAAGACAGCAACAGTCGGCGCAGGCTCGGTGATCACCGCAAAAGTCGCCGATGAGGAACTAGCGGTAGCCAGAAGCAAGCAGCGTAATATTGGTAACTGGCAAAGACCGGTTAAAAAAAGCTGAGAAAACGGGGGCTGAGGCTCCCGTTTTTGATTCTGGGGTGGGGGATTTTTCCGACGCGCTTTCGTAGTTTCCTTTCTGCAGGTCAAAATGGTACATTACGGAGAGTTAATTAAAATTTAACAATAAAAAACTTAAACAATCGGGTGTTAGTTAATTATGGAAAATCTCTTTAGAAAAGAAGTCTTAGAGAGTAAAAGACACCGGCTAGAAGGAGCTGTAAGTTTAGTTCAACCACCCGTGTTCAAGACACTGGCTTTACTTATCCTGATCGTCGTTGTTATTAGCATCATCTTTCTTGCCAGTGGCAGTTATGCGCGCAAAGAGCGGGTCTCTGGAGTCATAGAGCCCAATACTGGCGTACTTAAGCTGGTTGCCCCACAAACCGGCATTATTGCTGAAGTATTGGTGTCTGAAGGGGACCATGTGGAAGCGGATCAACCCTTATTACGGGTTGCGTCAGCGAAGCACAGCACTCAGTCACTGGAGCTTAATCAGGCGCTGCTTAATCAATATAATTTTCAGTTGCACAACTTGCAGCAGCAGATCATGCAGCAAAAACGTCAACAAGCGCTTGAACTGACTGAGCTCAGGCAACAAAAAGCCACTGCTGAAGCGCGTTTGAAAGAACTGGATAGCCAGGCGAGTACGTTCGAAAAGCGACTCCAGTTGAATCAGCAGATGGTGCGCCAGATCAGCACGCTCAAAGGCACCGGTTATATTTCTGAACTGGAATTACAGCGACAAAAAGACACTTTGTTGTCATTACAACAGCAGGCATCCAGCATTCAGTCGGAGCGGCTGACATTGGCATCGCAAATCCAGCAATACGATACTGATTTGGAAAAGCTGCCATTGCAGCATAATGAGCGTCTCAGCAGCTGGAATCCCAACAGGCAGATCTGCAGATCCAGTTATCATCCGTTGAACAGCAACGCCTTGGAGAGCTGCGAGCACCGAAAGCCGGAGTGGTCACAGGCTTGCTGGGTAAGGTGGGTAAGAGTGTCAATGCAGGGCAAAACCTGCTGAGTATTTTGCCGCAAGGCAGCCAGATGCAGGCGATCATTTATGTGCCGACATCGTCATTTGGATTTATCAACCTCGGTCAGGAAACCAAACTGCGTTACCACGCCTTTCCATATGAGAAGTTTGGCATTTATAACGGCACCGTTGAGCAAGTCAGTAACAGTGTGATCCTGCCAGATGAAACCAGCACACCGGGTGTGATACAGCAACCCGCCTACCGAGTTGTGGTGGCGCTGGAAGCGCAGCAGATCACCGCTTATGGCAAGCAGACGCCGCTGCGGGCCGGGATGATGCTCGATGCCGATATCATTGTCGAAGAACGCTCTTTATTGCGTTGGTTATTTGATCCCGTGTTTAGTATTAAAGGACAGCTGTAGGCTGCAACTAAAAGAATAAAAAGGCTTTTTATGCACGTTGAAGACGAATCACCGGTACAGCAGTTACAGTTCTGGTCAAGGAAGTCACTGCCTGTCATTTTGCAATCTGAGGCCGCCGAATGTGGCCTTGCCAGTCTCGCTATGGTGGCCGCGTATCATGGCTATCACAGCGACCTCACCTCACTGAGGCAAAAGTTCAGTATTTCCATCGAGGGCGCAACCTTACTGGATATTATGCATTTTGCTGAAAAGTTGGAAATGAGTTCGCGTCCGCTGCGTATAGAACTCGAAGATCTTGATGCACTGCAAACACCCTGTATCCTGCACTGGGATATGAATCACTTTGTGGTGCTGAAAAAGGCCAACGAAAAACGCATCGTGATCCATGACCCGGCGTCGGGCGAGAAAACGTATACTATGGCGGAGGCGTCCAAGCATTTTACCGGCGTGGCACTTGAATTGACTCCGACCAAGAGTTTTGAAAAGAAAGAAAAGAAACCGAGTTTGCAGTTTTCGGATTTCTGGAGCCGCATCACCGGCCTGAAACGGTCACTGACGCTGATCTTTTTATTGTCTATTTTACTGCAAATTTTCACCCTCGCTGCCCCATATTATATTCAGCTAGTGATCGATGATGTGGTGTTAACCGGGGATACGAACTTATTAACTGTCTTGGCCACCGGTTTTTTCCTGGTGCTGGTATTTGAAATCGCCACCAATGCGCTGCGGGGTTTTACCTTGCTACATTTTGGTAACCAGATGAATATTCAGCTCGGTGCAAACCTCTTCCATCATTTGGTGCGGCTGCCGATTTCGTATTTTGAAAAACGCCATATGGGTGACGTAGTGTCCCGTTTTGGCTCCTTGCAGCAGGTGAAGCAAATCCTCACCACTGGGGTGATTGAAGCCATAATTGACGGGCTGATGGCCATCATCACACTGGCCATGATCTTCTTTTACAGCCCCACTTTGTCGGCTGTGGTCTTAGCAGCGGTGGTGGCCTATGCCATTGTGCGTATTGCCATGTACCGACCGTTTCGCAATATCAGTGAGCAAGAGATCATGGCGCGTGCGGAAGAAAACTCCAATTTCATGGAAACCGTGCGGGGCATTCAGACGATCAAACTGTTTGGCTCAGAAGTAAAACGCGAAGGCCAGTGGCAAAACCGCTATGCCAATGCCATTAACCAGAGCATTCGTCTGGGTAACTTTCAGATTGGCTACGACGCCATCAACCGGGCGCTGTTTGGAATTGAGAACATACTGGTGGTTTATCTGGCGGCGCACTTAGTGCTGGATGGCGGTTTCAGTACCGGGATGTTGTTTGCGTTTATGTCGTATAAGCGCCAGTTTATGGACAAAACAGCGAACCTGATTGAGAAGCTCATTGAATTTAAAATGGTCGGGCTGCACTTTGACCGTATTGCTGATATCGCATTGACCGACAAGGAGATCCTCCAACCTGATCAAGTCAAACAGCATCAGGTAAAGGGTCAGATAGAGTTACGTGATATCAGCTTTTCTTATTCCGATGCGACCCCGAATGTACTGAACGATCTTAACCTGACCATCGAAGCGGGTGAGTCCGTGGCGATCACCGGCCCTTCTGGTTGTGGTAAATCGACCTTGCTGAAAATTATGCTGGGCCTGAATCTGCCAAAAAGTGGTGAGATACTGATTGACGGTGTGCCTATGGAACAGATCGGTGCGCGTCAGTATCGTCAGCAAATTGCGGCGGTGATGCAGGACGATGAACTTCTGTCTGGCTCTGTGGCGGATAACATCGCCTTTTTTGATACACCGATCGATATGGAACGGGTTGTATATTGTGCCCAACTTGCCGCGATCCATGATGATATCAGCCAGATGCCAATGAACTACGACAGTCTGATTGGAGACATGGGGTCAAGCCTGTCAGGGGGTCAGAAGCAGCGTATTATTCTGGCGCGTGCCTTGTATAAACAGCCCAAAATTCTGTTTATGGACGAAGCAACCAGTCACCTGGATACTAACCTGGAGTCAGACATCAATGAAGCGGTGTCGCGCCTGGATATCACCCGGGTGATTATTGCGCATCGTAAAGAAACCATTGCGTCAGCTGATCGGGAAGTCAGGCTGAAGAAGCCAGACATACCGGATCCCTATGCACAGGAGGAAGAATCTGTGTGTGAATAACGCACCGCGGTATTGTTTTCAATATGTAAAAATTATGAGTGGTTGCGGTTGAGCAGGCGGATATTTTAGGTTAACGTCAAAGAAGGTTCCACAGGTACAAACGAGTAAGCATGCATTACGGGTGCATGCTTATCGGTGCGGGCACGATAACAATAACGAAAGACGAATAGATTAAGGATGAACATGGCTGAGCAATTTTCACTGTCGACGCAGCAGCGCGACACCATCAACACCCTTCTTGCAATTATCACAGACAAAGTCAGTACCAGCGTACGAGATGCCAATTTACCTCATGGCTTGCTGAGTGGGTTAGCTGGTCAATTGCTGTTTTTATATAAAGCCTATGAGTACGATGCAAGCCTGGTCGACGAAGCACTGTTTACTGAGAAGCTGGAAGCGCTCCAGGAAGGGTTGGATCAGCAGAGTTTTGAGTTGAGTAATGGTCTGGCGGGGCAAGCCTGGCTGCTGGAATACTTGAATCAGGCCGATCCAGAAAATTACGATCCGGAGCTGCTGGAAGAAGTCGACGAACTATTCCGTAAATCACTGGATCATCAACCTTGGCAGGGTGAAATTGAAATGGTACTCGGGCTGTCCGGGTTTGCACCCTATGCCTCCCGTCGTGCTAAGCAGTCTGATCAAACGGCCCTGTATGATGTGATTGTCAGCGGGTTAGAAAGCACAGCCACCCGGTTTGATAATGGCCATATTACCTGGTCACAACCACAAGAGTCAGTGTATCGCTTTAATAAAGATGAGCCCACCGAGCCCGAATATAACCTCGGCCTGGCACATGGTGTGCCTGGGATCATCGCGGCGCTGTTGCCCGCGGTGCAGATCCCGGCGTTAAAAGAGCGAGTGACAAACCTGTTGCTGGGCGCCTGTGATTGGCTGTTAGAGCAGCAAAGTACAGACTGTACCTCGCATTCGTGTTTTGGTTCCAGCGCAGGGGGCGAGCATCATTCACGCCTGGGTTGGTGTTATGGTGACCTGACCATTGCCATGACACTGGCGCGGGTTGGTCAGCAGCTGGACCGTCCGAGCTATATTGAGCGAGCTCTCGAAATCGGCTTACATGCTGCCGGGCGCGATGAGCAGTCCGGTCATATTACTGACGCCGGCCTTTGTCATGGTTTTTATGGTATGGCGGTGATTTACCAGATCCTGAATCAACTCATGCCGCACCCACGTTTCGTTCAGGCAATGCAATACTGGGTTGATTATTCTCTTAGGCAATACACCGAGCGGGGTGTCGAATCTCTGTATTCGTACAACGGCTTAGATAAAGCATACAACGAAGATTTTGGTTTTCTGATGGGATATGCCGGCATAGGCCTGGCTTTAACCACTTTGTTTGATGACGACACAGGTTGGGTTGATTGTTTGTTAATGGCATAGGGAGTGAGTGATGTCTAAACAACTAAAAAGTGATAATTTTTTTGTAATTCGTACGCCTCGCTTGGGGCTGGAACAACTGGCGCAGTTTGGGCAGGACAATACCGACACCAATGTGCTGCTGGCAGCCTGGCTGGCCACGCCCGGGGTCGAAGAAGCCATTTACCTGGCCAGTCCGTCTCTGCTTGAGCGGATTGAGCAGTGGCGTACCAAACCTGACTCGAAGCAGGGAAAAAAAGTGGCGCATGCGCTAATCAAATATATGGTTCGCATGTGCTCCCGACCCACCCCATTTGGCCTGTTTTCCGGGATCCATCAGGGCAGCATTGCGCCGCAAACCGAACTGAACGTTGCTGAGTTAACGCAGGACAGCCGTAAAACCCGGCTCGACATGTTTTATCTCACT
Source organism: Pseudoalteromonas sp. PPB1 (assembly GCF_015356275.1). Lineage (NCBI taxonomy): Bacteria > Pseudomonadati > Pseudomonadota > Gammaproteobacteria > Alteromonadales > Pseudoalteromonadaceae > Pseudoalteromonas > Pseudoalteromonas sp. PPB1. The sequence goes on from NZ_JACEQV010000028.1 coordinate 45,726, forward strand.
GCGCTGAAAGATCACTTTATCAAGCATGCCTCACGCTCAGATACGCTGACGTATAAGCCGAATTCTTCTCACTATTTTATTGCTGAGCAGTGTCGCTACATAGAAACTTACCTGTCTGAAGAGACCATGCAGTATCGACTGAGCGCGGTTGAAAGTGACGAGTATTTCCGTTTTGTGCTGGACGTCGCACGCGATGGCAAAAGCTTCAATGCTCTGGTGGCGCAGTTTTGTGCCGAATACGATGAAGCCGATCAGGAAGAAGTGGAAGCCTACATCCAGGACCTGATTGATGAGGGCGTGTTACTGGCTGATATCCCACTGCCGCTGACTGGTGCATCACCGGATCGCGCACTATTAAAATCCATCACCGCAATAAAAGAACTCGACACGGCGGATAAGCTCGCCACGGCACTGGCACAAATCGATACGCTGGATGCACAAAAAACCGGGGACATCGCGCCCTATAAACAATTGCTGACTCATCTGCAAAGTCTGCCGGTGAAGGTACAGGAAAATAAGCTCTTCCAGAGTGATATATATCGGAGTTTTAATGACTGCCAGCTTGCAGAGCAGGAAGTCTTGCGCTTGCAAAAACAACTGGAACTGATCGCCGGTCTGAGTGTTTCTGAGCAGGGCAACTCGTTGAGTCAGTTTATGACCCAGTTTAATGCCCGTTTTGAAGGTCAGTTTGTCCCGCTTGATAAAATCCTCGACGACGAGTCCGGGATAGGCATCTCTACTGAAACCGGTTACGAGGCCCCTTTGGTGGCTGGACTAAACCTGGCCCGAGGCGGCTCTGCTCAGCAGACTATGCCGGAAGTCAGCGTGCTGGACGGCATTGTTGAAGATGCCCTGAGTCAGCCTCAAAATCGCGGTAAAGATTGTGTGGTATTGCGTGGCAAAGAACTGAAGCAAAAAATCACCAACAAAGAAGCTGTCACTAAGTTCCCGTATTCATTCGCTATTATGGTGAGTCTGTATCAGGATGAACGTGGCAATCCGGTCAACAAGTTTAACGGCTGTTATGGTCCTTCTGCGGCCAATTTGCTGGGCCGTTTTTGTCATCTGGATGAGGGCCTTAAAAACAATGTGGTGGCACACCTGGCAGCCGAACAGGCGCACAGCGACGAGGTGATCTTTGCTGAAGTCGTGCACATGCCGGAAGGGCGTCCCGGTAATGTCATCGCGCGTCCGCACCTGCGCCAGTATGAAATTGTGTTTCTGGCCGACAGTGCACTGGATGATGAATATCAGATCCCTCTCAGTGATCTATATGTCTGGGTAGAGGGGCAGCAAGTCAAGCTCTGGAGTAAACGACTGAACAAACAGGTGGTGCCTCGATTGTCGAGCGCACATAACTACTCTGCTCGTAGCCTGAGTGCTTATAAGTTTCTGTGTATGTTACAACATCAGGATGGCAGACCACCGCAGTTTAAGTTGCCAGCCAGTCTGGAGCGGGCATCGTTCGTGCCACGCCTGATGCTGGATAACCTGATCCTGAGCGAAAAAACCTGGCGGATCGACAGAACTGAACTGGAAGCCATCAGCAAAAAAGGTCAGTTCGATCGTGCTAAGCTGGATGCCTTACTGGCAACTTATCAGCTTGATCCGCAGGTCAGCTTTGCGATGTCTGACAATGTGTTACAGCTGGATCTACGTAACCCGGATATGTTTGCGATTTTATTGGCTGAGACAAAAGGCCATCGTCGGGTTGAGCTCAAAGAAGTGATCAGTCAGCATTTTCCATCCAGAGTGGTCGATGCACAAGGCAATCATTACAGCAATGAAGTCATTATTCCTTTTTCCAACGAGTATGCGCCACCACATCGTCACTTCAGCGATGATCCATTAGGCAACATTACCGCAGCCCCGTTAAAACGTCGCTTTAGTGCGGGATCTGAGTGGTTAAGCCTGAAGATATACTCGGGTAATTCGCTGGTTGAACAATTGCTCACGGAAGAATTGTTACCCATGATTGAGCAAAGTGGTGACCTCTACGACAAGTGGTTCTTTATTCGCTATGGCGATCCGGACTGGCATCTGCGTTTGCGTTTCCATGGTGACCCTGGGCTGTTATGCGGTCAGCTGTTGCCTAAACTAAATGCCCTGCTGGATCCCAAAGTTGAGAGCGGCGAGCTACATAAAGTCGAACTGATGACTTACGAGCGCGAAGTGGAGCGTTACGGCGGACCTGAATCCATGGCGTTGGTAGAGTCGCTGTTTATGTATGACAGTGAGCTGATCGCTAAAACCTGTGCCTTGATTGATGAGTACGGTGAAGATGTGCGCTGGCGTATGGCGCTGGCACACACCCATAAACTGCTGGATTTGTTTGAATACGATGAAGCGGGTCGGTTTGCGCTGATCAGCCAGTTACGCGACGGTTTTGGCAGAGAGTTTAATGAAACCAGTGCACTGCGTAAGCAGCTGGGGAATCGATATCGTGATTATGAAGCACAACTGGATAAAGATTTTGCGCTGCTGACTTTGCAGGTTGAGGCACAAGCGGATGAAGCGCAACAGGCGTTGTTTACTATCTTGTCGCAATGGGCGCTGGCAGCAGAGCCAGTAGTGACGGTCTTGAATCGTATGATCGATGAAGGCAAGCTCAATTGCACTAAAGATACGTTACTGGGGTCGTTACTGCATATGCACAATAACCGGATGTTCAAGGCCTATGGTCGTGAGCAAGAGCTGGTGATCCACGATATGCTGCGTCGCAAGTACTTTTCGGCCGATAAAAAAGCCGATTAAGCAATTAAGAGACAAAAGCGCACCTTGAGGGCTACTTTAGGGGCGCTTTTTGTGTTTTCAGGGTCCATTGGCTACTTTTTAGTAAAATCACAACAAAGGACGACCTCATGACGCGTATCATAAAGTACTGGATCTATACCCTGGCACTGGGCTTGTGCAGCCTATCTGGACTGGCAGCAGACGATCCCCCCAAGCAGCTCGCTCAAGAGCTGGTGGTCTTTCAGCCTTTCCTTGGGACCTGGCAGGCCGATTTCGCGGTGCCGGCAGGCCAGCCGCCGATGCGTGATATCAGTCGCTGGGAGCGCGCGCTGAATGGTACGGCTGTGCGTACTTTGCATTCTATTAATGCGGGTATGTATGGTGGGGAGTCTCTGATTTTCTGGGATAAGAGTAAAAGCGCCCTGGTTTTTTACTATTTCACCACCGCCGGGTTTTATACGCAGGGGACGATAGACGTACTCAGTCCTACTGAGTTTGTGGCCGTTGAGGACGTGACCGGCAGCAAAGACGGCATTACTCAGGTAAAATCCATTAGTCGGTTTAAAGAGGGTCGCTTTACGGTATCCACCCAGTATCTCAAGCAGGGCACCTGGACTGAGCCGGAGCAGCGTACCTATGTGCGCAGCAACGAGACAGTACAGTTTAAATAACTGTGAAGTAAATCATAACAATAATAAAGAGTTAAACATGCTCACCCCGCTTAATATTTCAGGGCTGACTTTGTTTCAGGTGATCTTTGCCTGGCAAATGTGCTTTGCCGCCATACTCGTGTGGCAAAACCCGAAAAGCCGTTGCCTGGTGCTCTTTTTTGTATTTCAGGCCTTACTCTGTGTTGCCAACGTGCTTGAAAGTGCTGGTTATTCGTTGGCAGGGTATGTCATTACCCCGGCTTTTACTGTGGCCATGGGGCCAGTCTGGTATCTCAGTGTCCGAACATTGGTGGGGGCATCTGGAAGTGGCCTGCAGTCTGGCCGTCATTTACTGCTGCCGTTAGCTTCGCTGGGCCTGACTGACTTTGTTCAGCCGCTTATTGCACTGGGTAGCTTAATGCTACTGTGCTATCTGGTGGCGTCTTTGAAGCTGCTGCGTGACTATCGTGACACGGTGTATCAGGTACATGCTGACGCACCTACGGTTGGCCTGAACTGGCTGACCTGGTTGCTCGGCGGTTATGTTGTACTGAGTCTGACTGATTTTGTGCGCATGAATGTTCAGCCCATAACGCCCATGCCATGGAAAGCCTACTGGTATTTTGCGCATGAAGTGGGCTTTTTTGGCATTTTGTCCCTGTTGCTGGTGGGGGTGATAAAGCAGCCGCACTTTTTTAATCGTCTGGCACAGTATCAGGCACTGAGCCAGCCCGAAGAAGCGGCCCAGGACAAGCAGTTAGCCCAGTCGATATTTGAAGCAGTGGATGCACAAATAAGGGAGCAGGCATTATTTTGTCAGCCAAGACTGAGTATTCAACACATTGCGGATCAGCTATCACTGGGTGTTAAGCAGGTTTCGTGGGCGATTAATTCGGTCTCGAATAATAACTTTTCTAATTATATCAATGAAATCAGGCTTGAGCAGATAGAGAAACAGTTGGCCGATCCGGCGTACGCTGAGGTCTCGATACTCAGCATTGCGATGGACAATGGGTTTAATGCCAAGTCGACCTTCAATCAGGCCTTCAAAGCACGCACGGGCATGACGCCCACCCGGTATCGTACGCATTGTCGTGTACAGTCAACGGTCTGATTAACCTGACACGTACAGAATCCGGATCCTGAACGAATAAAAGTAATTTTTTCAATACATTGGTTCTTAGATTAGAAGGAGAACCAAATGTATAAAATCGTTTTTGGACTACTTGGACTCATCGTATTGAGTGGTCAACAATCACAGGCAACGCCATTACGAGGCACGCCCGGGTATCATAACGATGCGTATCAGATCCCAGTTTTGCCCAATCAGGTGCGCGATCCGGTTGGCTATTACCATAGTAAAGAGCAGCTGTTCACGCTGGTTGAGCAGGAAAACTGGCCTGCGGTCGTTAAACTGGCCACCACGCTGACCGGAGACTACCAAAACGATGGGGTCACCTGGTATTTACTGAGCCTGGGCTATCGGCAGCAACAACGCTGGCAGGACGCCATTGCGCCCCTCGAAAAGGCATTGCAGTTGGGCGTGCGGCTGCAACGTTTGCCTAAATGGCATGATAACCCCAATGATATGATGATGACCCTGGCGGAACTCTATGGTGCGCTCAAAGACAAGCACAATGCCATGATGTGGCTGGAGCGAGCGCTCCAGGCGCGCTGGGATGATAAACCTTCGCTAACGGGCCGCGGTGTGTTTAGTCGCAAGCCGAATCCACATTTTGCTGCATTTGCACAGGACGCCGACTTTCGCCGGTTAGTGGGAGCAGAGCCCACAGCGGAGTCGGACAGAGATGCACGCTGGCGCTATGATCTGCATTATCTGACCGCAGAGATCCGGCGTTTACATGTATCGGCCTTTCATCGCATGAGTGAGCAGGCCTTTGCGCACAAAGTGGCGCAAATTGATAAGCGCATTCCCGCTTTGCGCGATCAGCAAATTGTGTTTGAGCTGATGCAGCTGCTCGGCATGCTGGAAAATGGCCACAACTTTATCATTCCGGCATGGGGCAAAGTGGGTAATTATCAGCAGTTGCCCGTGCAGTTTTATCTGTTTGAGGAAGGGCTGTTTATTGTGGCGGCCGACGCAGAGTATCAACATCTTGTCGGCATGCAGGTTTTGACCATAGGCAACACACCTGCGTTACAGGCGTTGGCGAAAACGGGAGAGGTCAATCCGCGAGACAACAATATGCAGCAAGCCTGGCTGGGGCCCTACTATTTGAGTCTTGCCCCGGTATTACAAGGGTTGGGGATCATTGAACAGACCAATGAAATCGCACTGACCGTCCGAGGCCAGGATCAGCAAGCACAGCAACAGATACTGACCCCGCGAGCTATGCAGTTCAATGGCTTTCCTAAATTACCACGCCAGCATCCGCACCCAGGCCCTTACTGGTCAAAACTATTGCCTGCTCACAAGGCGCTGTATGTGAACTTTAATGCAGTGCATGAACGCCAGGATATGTCGCTGGATGTTTTTAATCAGCAACTGCGTGAGCGCTTGCTGGCCGGGCAAGCCGAACACTTTATATTGGATCTGCGCGATAACAGCGGGGGAAATGGCTTTTTGTTGCCCAGTACCATCGCCACAGCGGTGCTGTTTGAGGCGCTCAAACCAGATGGCAAATTGATGATCCTGGCAGGGCGTAATACTTTTTCGGCTGGCCATGATCTGCTAATGGGGATCGATAAGCTGACCAGCGCTATTGTGGTTGGCGAACCCTCAGGTACTCGGCCTAATGCCATCGGCGAAGCAGGCTGGTTTACTTTACCCTACAGTGGCCAAATAGGTGTGATCTCGTCGCAATTTCATCAACAGGGAGCAGCAGAGGACAGCCGGGTATGGGTGGCGCCTGACCTGCCAGTTGCTCTGATGGTAAAGGACTATTTTGCCGGTAAAGACGCAGTACTGGAGGCTGCGCTGACAAGCTTATCGGGTACATCACGCTGAGTCTGCGCTGTTAGCTGCACATAAGCGTCAGCCAGTAACAATGACGCCTGGCCAAAAGTTCTGAACGGTTTGGTTTTGCTGTTGATATTGACCGCCACGCTGAGCTGATGCTCAGGCACCACAATCAACATACTTTGTGATCCGCGTGATACGCCGCCGTGGTGGTAGTAGGTAAATAATGGCGTATCGCCCGGCTGGTACTCATGACGGCGCCACCCCAGTGCATAGTTTTGCGGATTCACCTTGCCGTGATTAAGGCGCTGCGGTGCCCAGATCTGTGCACGTACATCGGTGTGTAAGTAGCTGGGGTCCAGATAACCACTGCCCAGCCGCACCAGATCGCTCGGTGTGCTGATCAAACCGCCACCGGCCAGGCGATGGCTGAGATTCACTGTGCGCCACGGAATATACTGTGTATCTTGCCCACGACGATTAAAGTAAAAGGTGGCCAGCTTGTCAGCGGTCGACTCAGCGCCACTGCGTGTCATACCCAGTGGCCTGAATATATGATGTTGCAATAAGTCCAGGTAGGGCCGTTGAGCATGCTGCGCCAGCACCGCGCTCAGCAGCACTGTGCCGTAACTGGAGTAATAAAAGGCGTCGCCCGGTACTGAGCGCAGCGGGCCTTCATCAAATAAGGCCACGGCATCCTGTACTCGATCAAATTGATGAGTCAGGCTGAGCGAATGATAAAACCCCAGTAAGTCTTCGTTGCCTTTGTAATGAGGTAATCCGGCGCTGTGCGATGCCAGGTGGCGCGCCGTAATATCTCGCCATGCCGGATTCGGGAGCGGCGTCAGGCTGTCGCTTAGGGGAGTATCCAATTGAAAGCCCTGAGTTTGCATGAGTTTCGCCATCAATGTGGCGGTTACCGCTTTGGAGGTGCTGCCAATGCGAAACTGATGCTCTGGCGTCAGTGGTGTGCGTGTCGCAATATCGGCATAGCCCAAAGCGCCCTGCCAGATCAGCTGCCCCTGATAGGCCACGGCCGCCGAGATCCCAGGCGCATTACTGGCGGCCCGGACTGTGTTGAGTATTGCTTCGGCTTTGCTGGCGAAAATCGCATGCTCGGACGCATGATTTGCCTGATAGGGCAGCGGCCCTGCGGGCAGCGGTGTGGCTGAGGCCAGTACCGGTACTTTTTGCAGATTAAAAGCAAAAAACTGGTAAACGGGCCAGCCGAAAGAGAGTAGTAGCGTAGTCAGCAGTAAGATCAGCACACTAATTAGGGATTTCATTTTCTTTCCTTAACGCAATAAGTTTATTTAACTATCTGATAAACATGCTTTTAAATCTTACTTAAAATGAAAAATGCTAGCCGAAATTAAAAATGACAGGTAAATGGTGCGATGTTGTGTGCAATGTCACGCGATTTTTTCGATAGTTTTCACCGGTTTTTCCTGGATCCTAAGTGGTCTGAGGCTGGTATGGTGCTGTATTCCTGCGTATGCTTGGATATTCATCTTGTCATTAATCCATGACTTACCAAGACTGGCCATAATTCTAACAACATAAGGACCTGGTCATGACACTCGGACAATACATCAAACAATTAAGACAACAGCAAGCATTGAGTCAGCCACAACTGGCAACGCAAATGACGGTCGAGCAGAGTTATTTATCGAAACTGGAGAACGACCACTCCATACCGTCTAATGACGTGTTCAGAAAACTGCTGGCAGCACTTCAACTGGATCTGGACAGCTTTATGGCGGGGCTGACTGAGCAAGGAGACAGACAGAATCTCACGCAGATCCCGGATATTGAGGCCTGGTATCAGAATCTGGATAAGCACCGGCTGGCGCGCAGACGCAGTTGGCTGATAACGGCACTGGTGTGTATTTCACTGGGCTGTGCGCTGTTTTACAGTGGCTATCGGACTATTTTTCTGCCGGAGCATCAGTACGAGTACTTTTCTCATGGTGAACTGCGCGAGGGAGAGCCGCTGGATCTTTATACCCGCTGGTCGCGCTATGTCAGTGAAACTGAAATAGCAAGTCGGGAAGACTTTGACGCAATGCGGTTAATGTACCAAAAACGTCAGGCACCAGAATTGTTTTTCAGTTTTGAGTATCGCGGCAGTGCCTTTGTACAACCGGTAGAAAATGGACGCCGCTACTTTGAACTAAAGGCAGATCAAGAGCGCAGCGTGCCGCGTGCGGGCAATGCCTGGATGCAGTTTATCGGTATGGTGTTGTTCGTTGCCGGCCTGCTTGGCCTGTTTATTGAGCGACGCTATGCCCGCGCACAGTAACTGTCCGATGGACGCATGAGGTTGGGAAAAAACCGGTATTGAGCGATACTCAGGTTAACAACCGGGAGTAACGTATGACAAAACGCCTGTTTTTTGGCATTGAAGTAGATGAGCCCGGTCAGGCGCAGATTGCTGCCTGGCTGCGGACAAAAGTGAGTGCCAGCAAAGCCCCAACTAAGCAGGAAAACTGGCACCTGACCCTGGCTTTCTTAGGCCAGGTTGAGGCGCAGCACGATGCAGAGTTGGTGGCGTTTGCCCGCCAATTGCAGGTTCCTGAATTTACCCTCACCTTTGCCCATACGGGTTACTGGTCGGGCAATGGGATTTTCTATTTACGCCCCGAGCCGGTGCCATCACAGCTGCGTGCGCTGGCTGAGCCGCTACGGGCTTTAGGTACTGAGCTGGGGCTGCATCGCGATCGCTTGCCTTTCTCGCCGCACATTACCTTATTTCGCGGTCACAAAACTGAGCCTGTGGTGCATGCGCCAATGACCCCGTTGACATTGTCGGTTACGCAGTTTCATCTTTATCATTCATATCGTTGTGATACCAAGGGGCTGATTTATCAGCCTATAGAGTCTTTTCGCTTATCTGCGGCTGATTAAGGGCTTGATTGCGGTATTCCCCCGGGGTGAGCTGATAAAACTGCTTGAAAGCGCGATTAAACGGGCCAATCGAATTGAACCCAGCCTCGTAGGCGATGCTCAGGATGGCTGTGCGGGCCTGTGTCACATCTCGCAGTTGTTTAGCGGCATACGTCAGGCGATGCTGATTAACAAACTGTGAGAAGTTGTTGAAGCCAAGCTGTTGATTGATAAGCACACGCAACTGGTGAGGCGGGATCGCCAGGCGCTCGGCAAGGGCCCCTATGGTCAGTTCTGGCTCACGATAGATGCCCTGTTCAAGCAAGGTATTCAGCGCCTGATAGGTACTTTGCCATTTTACCGGGACAGGCTGGGTGTCAGCTTGTGCATGTACCTGGCGAGATGTGCGTGACGGACGTGACAGACAGGTCACCAACAGCAATAAACAAAACACCAGAATAGCATTCGCCAGCAGGAAGAGCGGGTCGCGCCGGATCAGGCTGGCGCTGAGTTCAAAGCCGACCAGCAACAAGCAGTGTAGCAGGGCAAAGGTCGCTAAAATTAACCTCAGGTGACGGCGGTGATTGACCAGATCATCATTAAAATTGGCCAGGCAATAATACAAAGTGGCACACATCGCCAGCGCACTGAGCAAATGCATCACCGTATGCCAATGGGTATCGCTGCCGTAGAGCAGGAAGACGCTGCTACTGGCCAGCAGGGATCCGCCAAGCAACCAGCGCCCCCAGGATTTGTTCAGCCAACATGGAACGCGTTGGTTGATCAGGTACCAGGCCGATGCACAGAGCATCAGTGGCAATAGTTCGGTCCCCGCGAGAAACAGGTTACGCAGCGGATTAAAACGCCATTCGGGCAGTGGCTGAGTGAGGAGTAAAAACAGGCTCAGGCAGAGTGCCAGTGCCGTGCTGAGGCAGCGCTCAGCCTGGTTCAACCTGGGCCAGTTAAACAGCATCAGGGCAAGCAGCAATCCGATGGCATTAAAACGGAAAAACAGATCGGCCAGCGTCACGAGCGGCACAGCTTGCTCCACAGCCGGCGGAACAGCCTGGCTATCAGGTTATCGCTGCTGGCAGCTTGTATAAACAACTGCCGGGTGGCCTGGTTACGTGCTTTACTCACGTGTTTACGTGCGCATTCATCCGCGGCCTGTCGCCAGTCTTCTCGTTTCAAGGCGGCCAAGAGTTTGGGCCAGCGGCTGCTGAGGTTGGGTGTGCCCAGGTTATATGCCAGGTCCAGTAAAGCAAGCTGAACACTGTTTGGGAGTTGCTGATAGGCGCGGATATAGCCATTTTTGGGACTAATCAGGCGCGCCAGTTCGTGTTCAAAAGCAGCGATCTGTTGCTCAAGCAGGCGCATACTCTCACTGTGTGGCAGGTGCAAAGTACAGTGTTGCGCATACCATCGGGCTGTTTTCCCTGCGGGCAGGCGTTTTAATGTGTTGTATTCTTGCTGTTTTTGCGTTCGGCTGGCGGGTTTGTTGGTGCGTTTGTCCCGTAAGCTTAGCCGGGTAAAAGCATCCTGGCAGGTCACATGAAAGCCCACACCTATGGTGGGATTACCCCGGGTATCTAAATATAAGTGGTCGATCACGCCTTCAAAGTGGCAAATGTGCCTCACGGCAGGTGATGACGTGCGATGTTTAGATAAAAGTCGTTTTAACAAACCCGTTAATGCTCCACTGTGGATGAATTATCACGTTGCGCGAGTGTCAGCTTACCCGCGGTGCAATCGGAAACCGGGGATACATGCGAGTCGACTGTAGAAATATAGCACTGCTCAAGCAGTGAGCAATAACAGGTATAGACCTCGACTTGTTCAGACATGCTGTCAATTTTATCCCATAAGCGGTTGTTAAAATTGCTTTTTTGCATGGTGAACAGAGGCAAAGAGGCGCCATCCGCAAGCAGCGAGTGCTCGGCCCGACTGGTAACGTACCAGCCAAATTTGGCCAGCATGTTAATGTCATTGTCATCCTGCTGCGCGCTGTCGAGTGCTTCACGATACGCACTGATATTACAGCAGGCATCAAACAGGGCGATGATGGAGTCGTAGGTCTGGCCCCGGTAATGGTATTGCACCCACTTTATCAGGGCCGGGCCGGTGCCCGAGTTGAGGATGCCTACGGTGATCCTGGGTCGTTCTGACTCGAGATCAAAGTTGCTGTAGTTGAATTGCAGCCAGGGCCAGGTTTCTGCTTCCAATTGCCGCTCTGCCGCAGCTACCTGCTCCTGTGCAGCTTTCGCCTGCATATAGGTGGCGTAAAAAGAGGCCGCTGAGATCAACATGGCACACAAGGCCAGCACCGTATTCATTTTGGAGCGAGACAGCCGCAGTTGCTTACCCTGAAAAAACCGCTGGGATTTGGGGTGATGAATCTCGTCCGGCTGGTCAGGATCTGGTAAAACCGTCACGTTTTGGTCGTCGTGCTGAGTGCTTGATGTGGTTTCCTGTTGTGTCATGCGGCGTGTCCTTTTTACAGTTTGTTAGGGCGCTGAGAGATGAATGGCCAGTGTTTCTCCCAGCCGCAGGCGGTTATTGTCACGCTGGTTCCAGCGCTTTAGGTCCTTGACCGATACGCCAAACTGCTTTGCGATGCGCCACAAACTGTCGCCGCGTCTGACTACATAGTCCAGTTTTTCTTCGCGTGACGGTAACAGTAACGTCTGACCAATGCGGATCATATCGCTATCGAGCTGATTAAACTGGCGCAGCTCACTGACTGACACATTATGTTGCCCGGCAATCCGGCTCAGGCTGTCGCCCCGGCGAACCACCACTTGCCGCCAGCGTGAATCTGGCAGTGCCTGAAACTCAGTGGCGGCCAGTTGCCACTCTTGCGCCCGAGCCGTGGGCACCAGCACATGACCTGGTCCGTTAAGCAGCACCGGAAAGCGTCGAAAACCGGGGTTGAGGACTTCTAGTTCTGCCCAGTCGTGTTGGTCGGGCAAGATCACGGCTTTTTCCAGAGCCAATTGGGTAAAGGCGGGTTGATTGTCGATGGCCGGAAAGTGCATACGCTGCTGTTTTAGCAAGGCGCCGCGGCCAGCAGTTTAGGCACATAATGTCGGGTTTGCTTTGGCAGGCTCAGCGAGAAAAAGTCTGTGGGTTTACCTGCCTTGCGGTTACGGGCGATGGCGGTGGCGACCCGCCCTTCACCGGTATTGTAGGCTGCAATGGCATGATACCAGTTTCCGTCAAAGCGTTTGTGCAGGTACAGCAGAAAATCGAGCGCCGCCTGGGTCGACTGGAGCAGATCTTGTCGTCCGTCAAACCAGGGGTTTATGGTCACGCCATAGTGTTTTGCAATCAAAGGTGTCAATTGCCATAGCCCGGAGGCATGTTTTTCTGAGTAGGCCTGGGCGTTAAAGTCGCTTTCTATCAGCGGCATCAGGGCCAGTTCAATGGGCAGGCCGCGACGTTCAACTTCATTCACCAGATAATACAAGTACGGCCGGGCGCGATCGCTGATGGTATGCATATACTTGGGGTGTTGCAGATACCAGTTAACCCGCTTCAGCACTCTGGGGTGGGTCGAGCTGGCAAAGCTGAGTTGCATGCGAATACGCTGCCAGACGTCATCACTGGTATGGGGCGTTGGCAGTGCAGGCAAAGGCCGGTCAGGTTCAATGTGGGCCGCGGGTGTAGTGTGACCGGTCAGGTGTTCTTCCGGGGCATGCTCTGAGCGGGTAGATTGACAACCGCTGAGTAATATCAGGGTTAACAGCAGGAGAAAAATTCTGACTGGCATCGGCGATTCGGCGTTATTATTGTTTGTTTTGATTGTATATAAGTTGGGAATTTTTGCCACTCTTGTTGGGCCAGGTTGATCGCTCTACCTGAACTGTACGTAAATTGAGCTAAACTTACCTTTATGATCAGGGCTCAGCCCTGCATCTTAATTCCGTACCGTCAGGGGGCTTTTATGTTACGTTCCGAACTAAAAAATGAGCTTGATCAGAACCATATGGATGCCGTGATCCTCAGCTATGCCGACTCTAACCATTATCTTGCCGGTGGACTGGACGCGCTGGGCAACTATCATTTACTGACTGATCGTCAGGGCAAGACCATGACCTACAACTCCCTGCGCGAAGCCGAACTGGTGCTGGCGGAGTTGGGTGCCACGCAGGCGACGTTTGATATGGAAACGGCCTACGATGAAATGATCGGCAATGTCAGCGACGGCCATTGCCGATTTGTGATGCCCCTGAACAAAGAAACACTCTAGCCACACGCCTGCGTTGCAAGGCGCAGGGGTACGTCAATGCATCGTTTCGTGGCTAAAACGCAGATGTTTGGCGTTTTCCATCAACTGGCGAAAATCGGCCTGTGCGAGCTTTAACAGGTGACGATGGTCACCTGATTCTATGTATACATGGGGCTGGTTTAGCAGTAGGTCGTCGTAGACCGTATCCAGGTGATACGCATCGGCAATGGGCGGCACTGCCCCTGGGCTGCAGTCAGAGAACAACCGATATACCTGGCGTTCTTTCATCAGGTGAAAACGCCGTTTCAGAGCGTCACTGAGGCTGCTCAGGCTGATTTTGTAATTGGCTGGCAACACGGCCATCAGGCGTTTACTTTCGTGGTCTTCCAGCATCACCGCTTTGGCCAATTGGGGTAAGGGGATCTGGCTAAGATAAGCTGAACCAAACGACGACTGACTTTCGACGTGTTCGATGACGCGATAAGGGATGAGGTGTGTGTCTAAGTAGGCACTGATACGATGAGTCATGGGACCTCCTCGTGTTTACTTACTGTGGTCATTAAGTATAGACGAGCAGGCCCGGTTAAGCAGAAAATATCCGCTCAGAGCTTCTCTGGTACGCTCAAATGCATGTTGCCACGTGCATAGTCCAGTGTAACCAGAAAATGCTTAAGCACATCGTAGCCAAGTATGCCTTTGACTCTTTTTCCTTTGATCATGCTTGAAGTGTGTGCATATTGCTTAAGGGAAGTGAGTTTATGGCCTTTTTCCGGGTAGGCAAGTTGTACGTTTGACAACACAAATGGACCGAATGTGAGTTCTTCTAGATGGGTGGCTCGCAGCGCACTTTGCGCATTGACACCCTGCGATACCATTTGCTTGTCTTCCGGCCCGATCAAGTCCAGACCTTCGGCAAGGCGGCGACTAATCAACACGCCGCTGTTGCTGCCGGTATCCAGTAACAGCCAGACTTTTTTGCCAGCCATCTCAACCTGAACAATCGGTAAACCAGAGCCTTTGTGTGGCTGGGTTTTGATGTTTTCGTGCTTGGCGACGTTTATCACATCTCGGGTAACCATACGTATGCGGCTGTTGGGGTAGTCAATCTGAACCACAAACTGGCTGAAAAACCCCGAGCCAATCAGCAGGCTATTCTGCGCATTGCCCATGTTTATTCCTGCCAGCTGGCTCAGTTTGGTTTTGATCCCAAATATCTCCACGTCGACATTGGCATATTGCTTTCTGCGTTCAGTATCATGCACTCCCTGGATTTGGACATGGCCATGGTGCGCTATATTCAGTTGGTGGAAGTCGATAAAATTCTGGTTGATGGCATTGAGCTGGGCACCGGTGTCCAGGATAGCCATGCTTTGTTTTCCAGCCACCGTCACTGGGACTTTTATGTGGCCATTGTCCAGCTCAAATGGGATCCAGGGGGTGATGCTGGCCTGCGTGCATGCCGATACCAAAATGATGAGAAAAAAGCCGATGAGTCTTGTCATATAGGTGTTCTTCCTTGTATTTAACTATATTTATCAAGCTCATTATGGCTGAATTTTTCTGCAACGGCCAGTGGCCGACCCCGGCTAGAGGCGGCCACTGAGTGTCAGGCTGAATTGCGGCTGGATATTTTCATCCAGCACTTCTTTACTTGCCAGTGGCTGGCTGCGGTCCGGCGCGTAAAGTGCTCTGACATATTGATATTTTGCCTTATTCAAGGTGTTCATCTCGGCCCTGAGTGACAACCCCTGTCCAATCTGGGTCTGTACAAATGCACTGAGCTCAGTACTGGCGCGCTCTGTAAAAACTTCATCATGAAAGTATTCTCGCAGACGGGTAGGCAAAAAGGCCTCAACGCCCCAGGATAACCGAGTTTGATCGCGACGGAACCCAATGATCAACTCGTGCGGGGTCAGATCTGTAATGGGTCGCGTGCCTGTCAATGGGTCTTCATAACGCGCATCGCGCCAGGTGTAGCTCAGTTCAATGCGGCTGGCACTGAGCAGGCGGCTGGTATTAAAGCTCCACTCGCTGTCCAGACCAAAGTAGCGGGCGCGCCCGGCGTTAGCGATGGCACCATTGCCATTGGCTTGCAGCTGATATTCGTGGATATCCTGTTGCCACTGATAAAGCGGGCTGAGCGTAAACTCAAACAGATCGGCCCGGGCATATTGCCAGGTGAGCATCAGCTCGGTGTACTGCATGGGTTTGAGCTGCTCGCTGCCATTTTGCGTGCGCACAAAGCCACTGCTCTGGGAAGTCTGAAACAGTCCAAAGTCCAGCTGCTCAACCTGGTGCTGGGCGCTGAAAGTCAGTTGTGAGGCTTCACTGAGGTCGTAGCCAAGTTTAAGCTGAGGCTTTAACAGGCGATGTTTTAACGTCTGCTCAGCGTGAATACCGGATTTCAGGGTTGCCTGCTCCAGCGCGAGTTTGCCCGATACTTGCCATTGCGGTGCAATTTGCCAGCTGGCGGCCAGAAACGGCTCAAATCGTGTTTCGGTGACCTTGCTGCTGAGCACGTCGCCATCGTCCTGTGTGTCGGCGGTGACCGAGTTGTAGCTGCCTTCGATACCGATACTGGGTTGCAGCGCATGGGTCGGGTTGCCATAAGCCAGTCTGAGTACCTGCTCGCGCGCACGCTCACGTTGCTCAAAGGTGGTTAATGCCGGTTCCAGGCGTTGCCATTCTTGTATAGACAAGTCCGATTGCTCACGTCTGGCAAGGCCTGTGAGCTGAAGCTGCCACTCTGAGGCTGTCTCTCTTAGCCAGTCAAAACCCAGCTCGTATTCTTTCTCCGCTTCGTCGTCGGTTGTGCCATTCATGGGGGCAGGTGCAGTTGGTGTCCAACGATAGCGGGTCAGCCAGTCGATGTGTTGTGCCGAGGCATTCAGTTGCAATGTGCCGTGTTCGAGCTGTTTACGACTGATCAGAGCGAGCTGAGCCCCCTGTTGCCGTTCAGAAAAATGCTCCTGCTGCACCTCAGGGGCCTGCTGTGGATCAGAAAACAGGGCCAGTTCACCAGACGAATAGGCATGGTTGTTCACCCATTTCACGCTCATCGTGTGCTGCCACTGAGCAAGTCGGGTTTGCACACTCAGCATGGCTTCGCTCAGCTCATGGTAGCTGTGCTGTGACTGCAATTTGGCGCGCCAGTCAAGGGTGGCACCCTGAGTTTTGGTTGTGATGTTCACCACCTGAGTGTATTCACTGAGCTGGCTGAACGGATGTTGGCCGGTATAGAGTGCCAGGCTGGCTATCTGACTGATTGGCAGCTGACGCAGCAGGGTTTCGATGGAATCGGATTTGGACAAGGGTACGGTGCCATCGATCAGCACATTGCTGCTGGCACCGCTGAGGCCACGCTCATTGTTGCCTTCGCTCAGCACGAAAGTGGGCAGCTGGTTGAGCAGATCCAGGGCATGCTGGGCATTAAATTGGGCCAGCGAAGCCTGATCAAACACTTTGTCGGCCTGCTGCTGAGCATAAACCGGTGTAAACAGGGTGCACACCAGCAGCGAGTGCAGCAGAGCTGATTTAATTGGATACATATAACGCTCCTTGAAAGTTTGTCCTATTTTAAGGGATTCAAACCAAGAGAAACAAAAGCTTAGGGGCCAGTTGTGGCTGGCAGGGATGAATGGATGTGAGGCGTTTGCTAATCCCGGCGGATGTGGGACGAATGGACAGGGTGCATTTCAGACTTTTTGTGCAAACCGTGCTTTTACATCCTGTTTATAGCCTTTACTTAGCGCAACCTGAGCACCACCGCTGAGCTGAATAATGGCACTACCAGACGGCTTGTTCTGGATCCTGTCGATGGCGTACAGGTTGACCACATGAGAGCGGTGGGTACGAATAAACTGAGGCGGCAGCTGCGCCATCAGCTCTTTGAGTGTGCCACGTTTTAGGTATTGCTGTGTGCGCGTATGGATCTCCATATAGTTACTGGCTGCCGTGACATGGGTAATATCATCAAACGCGACCGGCGCTTTGTCTTTGCCCTGATCTGCCCACAGCACCGGATGCGCCTGGTTTTGTTCTGCAATGGTTCGAAATTGGGTGTGCCACAAAATGGTGAGGACAAACAGAACCAGCAGATGTGCCGGCGCAAAGTAATAGAGTGTATAGGCGATGGGGTCGTCTAGTGCCACCAGGTCAAACAGGGCCTGTAACAGCATGGCTATGAGGTAGGCGCCTGCCATGATTTTTAAAAATAAATGGGTGTTTACCCGGGGAGCTGGCTCAAGCTGCGCCAGTGCGCGGAAAACCAACGGAGACAACAGATACCACAGCCCCCATTCCTGCACAGCCCACCACAGCGGGTTATTGAGGCGCTCGTCTTCTGGGACCGACCAGTCGTGTAGCAAGTCTATAAAGGTCAGAAAGCCAATCACCAGCGTCCAGCCGCACAGCGAAAGTAGCCATTCTTGTCTGATCCGAGCCGACACCACAATTTCCCATATTTGATACACCCGCGTATTTTAGCATCCTGCTAACGGATGTGAAGTTAAACAAACCGGCTATCATTCAAGCTTAATAAAGTCACAGAGCGCTTTATTGACCACAGCAGCAGTCATTGCGGCCTGGGAGCCTCTAACGTTATCTCGGGCAAAGAGCCGGGAACCACTCACAACCTGCACAGCCGGCCGGTTTTTTATGCCCAATTCATATTCAATTCCACACTTTAAAACCATGATTAAAATTTAACTTGTTTCGAATCGTAAGTTTCGACTATAATTTCGCAACGTTCGAAACGAAACTTATAGCTAATACAAAACCACGATGACTAAACGCAATACACAACAACGCAGACATACAATTCTTGCCATGGTGAATTCTCAGGGCGAAGTCAGTGTAGAGGCATTAGCCAGTGAATTTGCCACATCAGAAGTTACGATTCGAAAGGATTTAACCGCATTGGAAAAAAGCGGCCTGTTACTACGTCGCTACGGTGGTGCGGTGGCGCTGCCACAAGAGATAGTCGCCAAAGGCGATGATGAGCGCGATACGCTACGTAAAGTGGCAATCGCCAGAGCGGCAGCTACATTGATTAAAGACCATCACCGCATCATCATCGATAGCGGCCGCACAACGGCGGCGATGATCCCGGAGCTGGCGCAAAAGCGCGGGCTGGTGGTGATGACCAATGCCATTAATATTGCCAACCGCTTGTTGGCACTGGAAAACGAGCCAACCTTATTGATGACCGGTGGCACCTGGGACCCGCATTCGGAGTCTTTTCAGGGGCAGGTTGCCGAGCAAGTTTTGCGCTCCTACGATTTTGACACCCTGTTCATCGGTGCCGATGGTATTGATGTAGCAAGGGGCACCACCACGTTCAACGAGCTGGTGGGACTCAGCCAGGTCATGGCCGAAGCAGCCCGTGACGTGGTTGTACTGGTCGAATCTGAAAAGATCGGCCGCAGAATACCGAATTTAGAATTGCCCTGGGATCAGGTCACGACCTTGATCACCGACAACAACCTGGCTGCTGACTTGCGCCAGGCGATCGAGGCCCGTGGCGTGCAGTTGATCTGTGCAGAGGTAGAGTGACAACACACAAAGTGCAAATAATGGAGAATTTATGTGTGGAATAGTTGGTGCGGTAGCAGAACGTCCTGTTAACCGTATTTTGATCGAAGGTTTAAAGCGTCTTGAATACCGTGGATACGATTCAGCGGGTGTGGCATTAAGCAGTGCGGGCACTCTGAATACGGTTAAGGCAGTCGGTAAAGTGGCGAACCTGGAAGCGGCTGTGGCCGAGGCTGGCGTTAGCGGTCATACGGGTATTGCGCATACACGCTGGGCAACACATGGTGGTGTAACAGAAGTAAACGCTCACCCACATATCTCTAATGAAGAGATCGCGCTGGTCCACAACGGCATCATCGAAAACCACGAGTCACTGCGCTCAGTATTAAAAGACGATGGCTATACGTTCGTGTCTGACACAGATACCGAAGTCATGGTCCACCTGATCCACCAACTGCGTCAGCAGCACACTTCTTTATTAGACTCAGTCAAAGCGGCAGTGAAGCAGCTGGAAGGTGCCTACGGCACAGTGGTATTCGACAAAGCCAACGACGACGAAATCATCGTGGCACGCTCAGGCAGCCCACTGGTGATCGGCCTGGGTCTGGGTGAAAACTTCATCGCTTCTGATCAGCTGGCCCTGCTTGCTGTGACACGTAACTTTATCTTCTTAGAAGAAGGCGATGTGGCGCGCATCACCCGCGAAACAGTCGAAATTTACGACATCAACGGCGAGCCGGTTGAGCGTGAAGTGGTTGAATCCAACATTTCTCAGGACGTGTCGGGCAAAGGCGAATACCGCCACTACATGCTCAAAGAAATCTACGAGCAGCCAATGGCCGTGCGTAATACGCTGGAAGGTCGTTTAGACGGCGACAAAGTGTCAGTAGACGCATTTGGCGACCAGGCTAACCAGATCTTCAAAGACGTTAAGCACGTTCAGATCATTGCCTGTGGTACCTCTTACCACTCAGGTATGGTGGCGCGTTACTGGCTTGAGCAATACGCAGGCGTAAGCTGTAATGTCGAGATCGCCTCTGAGTTCCGCTATCGTGAGTCGTTCGTACACGAAAACAGCCTACTTGTGACCATTTCTCAGTCTGGTGAAACTGCCGATACACTGGCGGCACTGCGTCTGGCGAAAGAGCAGGGTTACATGGCCTCAATGACCATCTGTAACGTCCCGGGTTCTTCACTGGTACGCGAATCCGATCTGGCCTTTATGACCAAAGCCGGTGCCGAGATTGGCGTTGCGTCAACTAAAGCGTTCACCACGCAATTAGTGGGCTTATTGATGCTAACTGCGTCAATTGCACAGGAAAAAGGCCGCGACCAGAGCGTGATCGTGAACGCCATCAAGACCCTGCCAAACAAGCTGGAAGAGTCACTGAACATGGCCGAAGGCATCGAAGCACTGGCAGAAGAATTCGCCGACAAGCATCATTCACTGTTCCTGGGTCGTGGTTCACAGTACCCAATCGCAATGGAAGGCGCACTTAAGCTTAAAGAAATCTCGTACATTCACGCCGAAGCCTATGCAGCAGGCGAGCTGAAGCACGGCCCACTGGCCCTGATCGACGCCGACATGCCAATCATCGTCGTCGCACCAAACAACGAGCTGCTTGAAAAGCTGAAGTCAAATGTTGAAGAAGTCCGCGCCCGCGGCGGTATCATCTATGTCTTCGCCGACAAAGACTCCAACTTCGCATCAGACGACACTATGCGCGTAATGAACGTAAACCACGTAGAAGACATCATCGCACCAGTTGTCTATACAATCCCGCTACAGCTGCTGTCGTACTACGTTGCCGTGATCAAAGGCACCGACGTCGACCAGCCACGTAACCTGGCTAAGTCAGTGACGGTAGAGTAAGTTGGATTAGATTGATTGAACTGAAAAAGGCGCGAAAGCGCCTTTTTTGTTGGTGCTGTTAAATGGTTGGTATTTACCACTATACAAAGTTCAAACTATCAATTGATGTGATTAGTTATCTTTCTTCCATTCTACTAATTCCAAAACGTGCACATGCAAGCTCATGAAGTTGATATTTTTTGCATGTAAATATTCCATTGTCCCAGATCAAACAACTAGAAAAGTTGCCTTTGTGTAAATTGTTTTTTAATAAATGCTGTGAAACTATAGAGGGGTAGCAATGTCGTCGTATCGCTGAGGCATGTATTAATTATTACTGTTCGTGCTGAAAATGCTCCGTAGTTGTATGATCATATATGTCATAATTACCAATTTTTTCAGCGACTTAGGGCGAGAGCACAAGTAATTATTCCATTAAGATAACTCTTATTAAAATTCAAATGGTTAGATTTGGCTGTGTGTCCGTGCCAAACCTTTTAAAGCACTCTATTACGATAATTAGCACTATTTGCGTTTTTTCCTGCATGATGACTGAAAAATAAAAGGAATATTTATAGAAATGAGAGAGATATATCTAGCAACATTATCTGATTTGCCTGCAGACTTAACACCTACCGAGGAAGTTACCTTTCTAAATAGCGTGTTGCGTTCGATATTGCAGGTTACTACGCTAACTGGTTTGGAACTGTGTGTCACTGAAGTGCCAGAAAATGAATTTGATTTATTCCGTTGTATTAGAAGAATGGAGCAACCTTCAGACGGTACGCCAGTTGAAATATTAGAATCAATAATACCACAGTTAAGAGCATACGTTGATCGAAATATCTGCATAGGGTGGTATAAAGAAAATGGCTTTTCTGAAGGGTTAGTTACCCAGTTGATTGAATGGGTTCAATTCAGGAATGGTACAATAGCACACGGAATCTTGAGTAAACAAGTTGCAAGTATTTGGGCTCCTAAGTTGAAGAAGCTTGTTAATTCATGTCTGAAGGTATTAAGTGGGCTAATTCCTTTGTATGATACGCATACTAAAACTTACAAATCGTATGATCTAGTTCATAGCCTACCATTCGTTCACAAGGGAAAACCAATAATTATTAGAAGGGCTGTGTGTAAACGCGGTATTTGGAAGTTACTGGGACTAACCCTTGCTATTGAAGAAGCTCCAGCTTTTAATATTGAACTCGATAGCCAATGTATTTTTAGTAGAACCATTTTCGCAAACAATGATGAATATTCAGCTTCTAATGGTGTCACAGTTACCGGTGACTTTAAATGTCATAGTTTTATTCATAATGTGCCACAACGGCAGACCGATACATTTGAAGGTCGTAAAAAAGAGCAGTCGCAGTTAGCTGAATGGTTTATTGATGAAGATTCACGTGCCTGCTTGGTCTTTGGTGATGGTGGTTTTGGTAAAACCACTTTAGTTTTAGAGTTCTTGAATAATCTTTTAGAAGATAAAATTGCAGTTGAAAAATCGCAACCTCAAATAATTACATTTTTTACTGCAAAAATGACACGCTGGACTGATGAAGGCTTAGAGCATTTAAAAGGTATTTCAGGTGCAATGGATGAATGCATAAGAGTATTAATTATGGCAATCACACCAGTTTTAAGCAAAGATTGGTATGAAGCTCAAGGAGACAGGCTTATCCAGAAAGCGGTTAACTTTTTAAAAGAAGAAGGTCTCAATCGAGATGATGTACTTTTTGTAATTGATAATACCGAAACTCTAGCTACTTCAACAAATGAAGTAGAAAACTTGGGCTCCTTTTTAAAGTTGGTAGCTAAAAAGTTAGGTCGTGTTATTGTTACTTCAAGAAGACGAGAATATCTTAATGCCACACCGATAGCAGTAAAAGGGTTGGATGAGGAGGAGTGCGTAACTTTACTATGGAGATTAGCTAAAGAAAACCATGCCAACCCACTTATTCAAGCTGGTGAAGCCAGATTAAGAAAAGTAAGTCAGCAGCTGATGTTTAAGCCTTTGCTTCTACACACATTAGTAAAGCATATTTCCATAACGCAGTCTTCCATCGATGACGCAATAGACTCTGTTTTTAAAAAAACAAATAATGAGCTTTTAGAGTTTCTGTATGAGGATGCTTGGGTGCGTATGACTGAATTACAGCAGCAAGTATACATGCTTCTTGTTATCTCTGAGAATCCCTTAGATCATTTCTCAGTATCAGAAGCTTGTAAAATTATGCAAATACCATTAACCGAATTTCATACGACATTTGACGAAACATATTTTGGCACATTAACAAATCATGGAGAGAAGTTTTTTATAGAGTTGGAAGAACTCGCCATTCGTTTCTTCCTCAAAAAAGTTCAAGAGCTGTCTAAAGAACGAAAGTTATCATTTGAGGCTAATGCACAAGAGCTGGATGAGTTAGTTGGTAATTTCCATAAAATAGAAGCAGAATACGAGTCAGATCGTATTGCTGAGGCATTTCGAAATCCATTTGCTAAAGCGGCTCGAACTGCTGTTAGAAAAGAGAACTATCCTGAGGCATTAGAACTTTATGATATGGCACTTGGTGAAGACCCAATGAATTCGGCTCTTAAAGACCGTTATGCTTGGTTCCTTTACCATAAAGTCGGCAATCCAAGTGCTAAAGAAAAAGCTGAAGGGCTATGGCGAGAAGCAATTGCTCTAAATGAAAATAACTGCGATGCAATTGTCAATTTAGCACAGTGCCTGTATCGCGTAGGAAACTTGGTGGCGGGAGATAAGTTACTAGATAGAGCAGAAAAATTATCTCGCTCCAAGTCATTTTGTCAATTAAATAAAGCTAAAGCTCGATATTATTATTGGCAAAGAAATAAGGAGTTAGATGGGGTTGAAAAACGGTTGATAGAAGCAAGTAAATTTATTGACCTTGCGACTAAATCTCTAAACACCAAAGAGAATTACTACTATAAGACTCGAGATGAAATAGAATCCTTTAAAGTGAAATTGAGGAAAGTTATTGTGCCCTCACTCTGAGTTGAGATCATTCTGTAGTGGCCAATTTAACTTGACCACTACATTCTTTGGTGATGAAACCTCATTATTTATTATTTATTATTTATTATTTATTATTTAGAAATCTGGGAGATTTTTACCAAATCCAGTATTAAACTCTATTTTCCTAACTTTAAACTTCAAGACCAAAATGTAACTCCCCCATAAACTGCAACAGTTCTTGAGTAGAATTTCCACTAACAGAAGAAGGAAGTTTTACGATGAGAAAAAGCAAGTTCACCGAATCACAAATTGTTGCCATGATCAAAGAAGCTGAATCGGGTGTATCGGTTCCAGATCTGTGCCGAAAACACGGAATTGGACAAAGTACATTTTATAAATGGCGCTCCAAATATGGCGGCATGGAAGCCTCAGATGTAAAGCGACTGAAAGAACTTGAAGAAGAGAATCGCAAGCTCAAGGATATGTTTGCAACACTGAGTCTGAAACACACGATGCTTGAGGAAATTGTTGCAAAAAAGCTGTGAGCACAAGCAGGCGCAGAGCGTGGGTTGAGCATTTCCTTAAGCAGTTTGGGGTAAGTGTGGCACTTGCTTGTGAGGTTGCAGGACTAAATCGAAGTGTCTATTACTACAC
>NZ_JACEQV010000029.1:0-65989 GCF_015356275.1 Pseudoalteromonas sp. PPB1
CGCACTTTCTTTCTTGGATCTTTAGTTTGTTTGGAGAGCTTAATAAATTCAGAAGGCTGCAAAATCACTATCACATAGATGGAAATTGGATTTTGACATTAGATCATAAATTTAATCAATTTGGTATTACTTAGTCTCGATGAGCCCGTATTGCCCTGGGTACCCGAAGATATGGCAGGTCGCATTCAGCATCTTGAATTCATGACATTGCGTCAGCTGCTTAATCACAGCGCAGGGATAGTTGAATACAATGATGTGGGGGAGCTGGATTTTATTCGGGCGCAACTTGCAGACAAAGTACATCGCAAAGGCAACCGGTTTGCACTGCAGTTTGTTTTGGATCAGTCACCTTATTTTGAACCGGGTGAGGGTTTTGCCTATTCAAATTCCGGCTATGTACTGGCAGGTATGGTGATCGAAAACAAGTTAAAACAGCCTCTTGGTCGGCTACTGCACGAGCATGTGCTTGAGCCGCTAGGTTTAACTGAAACCTTTGTTAAAGGGCATGACAGTGCGGCTGATGACGTTGCATCTGGCTATTTTTTCAATATGGATGAGCCTGATTTTGTGCTGCCATACCGGCAGCGATACAACACTAAACAGCTGATTGTGAATACGGCATTAGCAGATGCGCCGATTGCAGCAAGTGCAAGGGACATGGCCAAGCTACTTAAAGCCATCCTTGTTAAAACGCAGCCTGTTAATGAACGCATTTATCGTAATATGGTCGGCGAAGAGTCTCTTCATACGGCCCGTTGGTTGCCGAGCTTTATGGATGGGGCGTTGTATTATGGTTTAGGGGTGATGGTTGAAAAGCATAAAGACGGCGTTTTATATCATCATGGCGGCAATGAGTTTGGTTATATTACACAAAGTGTTTATCTGGCTGAGCAAGACGTGGCGATCGGGTTGATCGCCAATTGCGGTGCTCAGGATGAGTGTGATGAACCGGTTATTGCGCTGACTCAGGCACTGATCGCACGTTTTACCGCTAATAATAGCGACTAAGTGGATTCCCCTGGGTTTCCAGCAGGTGCGCTATGCGCTGCCGGGTTTCGTCACTTTTATTCTGGCTTAGCTTAAATGTGCCTGTGATTGACTCAATTTTAATTTTGAAAAAAAACAGCTGCGAAAATAATTTTGTGATTTGATTGTCACTAAGCACTGACATATCCCAGGGGTTAACGGGCGACTCAAATTGTTTTAGCTGCTGGTGCAATGCTGAGCGCTTCTCCTCTGGATTTGTGATTTGTGTGAGTTGTCCTCGAATATGCGCTGTGGCGTAATCCCAGGTTGGCAGCGGCAGGCCTTTTACCTCACTGGGAGATAAATATGCATCCGGCCCTCTGAACAACACCTGTAGATGGGCTTTATCCAGTTGCGTAAGCGGGTTCGCTGGATTTGCATGCCCTAACAAGTGGGTTTTTTCATGGTTCAAACTCAAAGACATGTGGACAAAAGGGGTGTCAGAGTTTGGGATAACCAAGGTTGCCAGAGGGTGTTCATCTATCAATTGCCAAAGGCGTTTGGTATTTTGCTCTGAAAAGGCGTTGCGTGGATAACTCATAACCAGCCCTCCAGTTTACTTTTTACGTCAGGCCACATGTCATCTGTGATCGCAAACTGGGCGGTGTTACGAAAGGCATCAGGTGCGACACGCTGATCTTTGAGTATTATTCCTTCAAACTGTGCACCCAGACGGGTAATCGCCGAGCGCGATGTCTGATTGTGTTCGTGCGTACGTAGTTGTACACGTACCAGACCCAGTGTCTCAAAAGCATGTTTTAGCAACAGATATTTTGCATGGGTGTTAATGTGGCTACGTTGCCATTGCTCCCCAATAAAGGTATGGCCTATTTCAGCGCTAAGGTTAGCCTTGTGCAATCTGAATAAACGGGTACTGCCAGCCACCTCATTGCTGCGTGTGTCGATGATCACCAGCGGTAATTGAACATCGGGGTTAAACTGTGCGGTATGTTCAAACCAGTAAACGAGCTTTTCAGTTGATTGGCAGTAATTGTCCAGCACCCAGGTCCATAGTGCCTTTTGCTCTCCAAAGCGACGCAAATGTGGCAGATGTTCGCGAGAGAGTGGCTCTAGTCGTACTTTGTCTGATCCCAGCGTAATTTGATTCAACATAGGTCTTTACTCCAATAACAGTGTTCGAATTAGGATCAGCTTAGTGTTTTCTGGTAGGTTATAAACAACCAGAATGTTATTTTTGATTAGACCAGCAGCGTTACTTCGGAGCTGGTCGGGAGGGAAAACATGTTAACCGGCCACCCTTTGGATCAGGATTCACCTAAACATATTCAGCTGGCGGAACAGATCTGTGTCGCAATTAAACAAGGACATTTACGACCAAACGATCCGCTGCCGTCAGCCAGAAAGCTTGCTGAGTTATATGGCATTAATCGTCATACTGTGATGACCGCATTGCAAAATCTGGTGGCTCAGGGCTGGCTGTGTTCAGAGCAAAGACGTGGATACAGGGTTAATCAGGCATTGCCGATTGAGTCCAGTCAACACACTATAAGGCCCAGTGCACCGGCCAGAGATATAAAAGCTGATTTTGCGTTATCCTTGTCTGAGGGGGAGCCCAGTGACAGAGAAAATACCCAGTATGAGTATAATTTTTCTGGCGGCCTGGCTGATCTTATGGAGTTCCCTTACGATGAGTTTCGTCGTCATTTGAGCCAGGCCTGTCGAGTAGTGAATGCCGCGCAATTACACTACGAACATTGTAGTGGTGAACCTGCTTTGAAGCTTCAGCTTCGGCATTACTTGCGTCGTGCTCGTGCTTTGGAGTGCGATGACCTACTGGTGTGCAATGGCTCTCAGGAGGCATTGTTTTTAATTGCCAAAGCCTTTATCAGAAGCAATGAGGGGGTGGCGGTGGAATCATTGGGTTACCCGCCAGCGCATCGGGCGTTTGAGGCATGCGGTGCGACACTGTATGGCATCGCTCAGGATAAAGAAGGGCTGAGTGTAGACAGCCTGCGTGCCTGCTTCGAACAGAATCGAATTAAGCTGCTGTACTTAACGCCATTGCACCAGTACCCAACCATGGTGACCTTATCCGTTGGACGTCGTATGGCGATATATCAGCTTTGCGCAGAATACGGTGTGTTTATTATTGAAGATGATTATGACCATGAATTTCATTATCGCTGCCCTCCTTTGCAGCCAATGGCTGCAAGTGATCCTCATGGGATTGTGATTTATGTCTCTACGTTTTCAAAAATCATGTTTGCCGGCGCCAGAATGGGCTACCTGGTTGCCAGAGAGGATGTACTGAATGAACTGATTACACTTAAGCAGCTGATGAATCACAAAAATGACATCCTATTACAATTGGCTTTAGCAAACTGGATGACCACCGGCGAGTTTGAGCGTCATTTAAGGCGTATGACCAAGCGTTATCAGGCTCGATGTGATGCGTTGGCGTCTGAACTCAGACGCTATCAGCAGTCTGGGTATTCATTGACCTTTGCCTTACCAGATGGCGGCATGGCATTTTGGGTCAATACGCACCAGGATGTATCTGGTTTGAGCGCCCGTGCTGCAGAGCTGGGGGTTTATGTTCAAACTGAAGCCGAATTCTGGCGATTTCCACAACAACATTACACTCATATTCGTCTTGGTTTTGCCGGGCAAAATGAAGAAAAAATGCGAGCAGGTCTGTTGCGCATCATCTCGTTACTTTGAATGCCGGATGATGTACGTTACATCGCTGGCATTTAGATTTCAGGTTCGGGTCACTGGCTGGGACGTTCGAGTATTCGTATTGTGACTAATATATTCATTCTAAACAGAGGTTTGAAGAAAAATAATTCCTGCAATCCTAAGCATTAGCACGTCTGCAATAGATGAGTAAAATTATAACCAAAGTGTAACTTTTTTGTTTTTATTGTGTCTTTTGTTTTTTCGAATGTTGACTTATGCGCGTTAAGGAGGCTAGCTTTATTAACGAATGTTGCACTTGGTGTTTCATTTGAATATCAACTGGTTCACAATAATGATAAGGATAATAACTATGAAGACAACAATAAAAGCTTTCGCGCTCGTAGCCGGTACACTGTTTGCTGGTTCTGCCTTCTCTGCACAGGTTGTATGTGACGTTTACCCTAAATCCAATGGCAGCAGCTGGGGTAATGGCACGGCTAACTGTTCAGGCTTTGACTACTCATTCGGTAGAACAACCAATGGTCGTTATTATCTGAAAGACGTTACTAAGTCTATTCAGGAAGTACGTTGGGAAGGCGATGCGCAATGCACCGGTGGAACTAGCTGCAACGCAACGATTCGTGCGTACACCAGCAATAAAGCATCAGCACTGATCCTATACAAAGATGGCACCTGGGAAAGAACTAACACTGCAAGCGCGTTTTACGAAACAGGTCACTAGGGTATTGCCTGACATTGTCGCACTTATACGGTTTGCACCGATTAATGCGGCAATTAATTGTTTTGTCTTGTTCTACTATAGATAAGGAATATATTTATGAAAACAACAATTAAAGCATTTGCTCTTGTAGCGGGAACATTCTTTGCGGGCTCTGCATTCTCTGCACAACTGGTGTGCGATGTATACCCTAAAAGTGGCGGCCACAGTTGGGGTAACGGCACAGCAAACTGCTCAGGTATTGATTTCTCGTTCGGCAGCTCTACGGGTGGACGTTTTTACCTGAAAAATGTCACTAAACCTATCGAAGAAGTGAGCTGGAGTGGAGATGCCCGTTGTTCTGGAGGCACTAGTTGTAATGTCACAATCCGTGCATACAGCAACACGTCCGCGTCGGCATTGATCCTGTACAAAGATGGTACCTGGGAGCGCACTAATACCGCCAGTGCATACTACGAAACAGGCCATTAACAGTTGAATTGAGGCCCAGTGCTACTGGGTCTCATTCATTTGAATCTTGCTCTTCCAATACTGCTTTACCATTCTGCCAGCTTACGATAAACACCTTATGAAATTCATCCTCGCGAATACTGACAGTCTGTCCGCTCAGTAACTTTACCAGCTCCGGTGTGGTGTTACTGTGACCCGCAACCACAATGGTCCCCGAGTAGGTTTTGAGTTGCGTAGCAAAGTCAGCCAATGCCCGTGGGTCATACAATTGTACAGGTACTGAGGTCGCGGTGCTCAAAGGTGCTAGCGTCAGCCTTGTCCGGTTGTAATCTGTTGAAAATAAACGGTCCGGGTTCAAAGGGGCCAGCAAGGTGGCGAGTCTTTGTGCCCTTTGTTGGCCCTGTGGCGTGAGTTCAGGATCCTTCCCCTTCATTTTTTCTGCGTGGCGCATCAAAACAATTCGCTCTGGCTGCGCATAGACAGTAACCGAAGCGAGCGTTATCAGTATCAGGAGTAGGGTTTTCATTGTATTTCTTATCCTAAAAACGAAAGCCAACAGTGTGTCTAATTTTGTCCCTAATAGCAAATAACGCCAGCCAGGGTCGTCCTGTCCGCTTTCGGTGAACTGTCCGGTTTTGCTCAAAATAGCGGACACTTTTTCCGTCCGCGGACACTTTTCTTCATGTATAAAACTCACCAAGTCATTTAAAAACAATAAGTTAAAAGTTGGCATGACTCTGGTATTTATTTTACTAAACCGATGACAGGACACTTCGACATGCACAGGATAATGGCCTTGCCATTGAGCAATGTTGGAAGCCGAACCTGGCAGTAGCGAAGTGAATAAGACTAAGGAGTACCCATGATTAAAGACACCAGTCAACAGGATTTAGTGGTGAAACCCGCAAGAGTGAGCTGGAAAAAGGCAGTCGGTGCGATTGTACTGATTGGTGCTTTAGGCGCCACTGCTCGTGCCATCTCAATGGCTGATACAGCAGGTCGCTCATTTGAACTCAGTGCTTTGCAGGTCGCAACGGTGTCGCGAGGGGATTTTGTACGCGATATTTTGGCCAGTGGCAGAATTGTTGCTGCGAATGCACCTCAAGTTTATAGCCCGGAAGAAGGCTTTGTTGATTTGCTGGTAAAAGCGGGTGATACCGTGGCTGCCGGTGACGTCATTGCCAGGGTCGTCAGTCCGGCACTGACTAATGAGCTAAAACAACAGCAGGCTGAGCTGGCGCGTTTAAGCGATGGTCTGGCACGGGAGCAATTGGAGGTCAGACGTGAAACGTTGGCACTCAATCGCAGTCTGGAACTGGCTAAAGTGACACTGGATGCCGCTGAACGTGAAAATCGCCGGGCTCAGCTTTCCATTAAGAAAAACCTGATCAGCCAAATTGATCTTGAAGAAGCGGTAGACGAACTAGCGCGTGCCAGACTGAATTTCCGTCATGCCCAGCAGGAAGTTGCGCTGGGTAAAGATACTCTTGCGTTTGAGCTGGCTGCGGCGAGTAATCTGGTTGAACGACAGCAGCTGGTTGTGGAGGAACTTCAGCGTAAGGTAAATGCGCTGGATATCAATGCACCGGTGAGTGGACTAGTCGGTAATTTATTGGTACAGACCAAGGCAGCCGTCTCAGCCCAGCAGGCGCTGATGACCTTAGTTGATTTGTCTGCCTATGAAGCGCAACTGCAAGTGCCTGAAAGTTATGCTAATGAGCTCGGTCTTGGCATGAGTGTGGTACTGCAGGTTGGTGCCAGCGAGGTGTATGGTAAGCTCTCTGCGATTTCTCCTGAGGTCAGCAATCGGGAAGTGACGACCAGAGTACGTTTTGATCAAAGCGATATTGGCGGGATCCGGCAGAACCAACGTTTGTCCGCTCGGATCCTGTTAGATCACAAAGAAGATGTAATGAAAGTGCGCCGGGGTTCATTTATGAATGCAGGGGGACATGTCGTTTACCGCATTGAAGGTGAAGTGGCCACGCGTCTGGATGTGCGCACTGGGGCATCCAGTGTCAATGAAGTGGAAATATTGGATGGCCTGAAACCTGGCGATCAAATCATAGTGTCTAATTACGAACAATTTGAACAAGCACCTTTAGTGCAACTGAGATAAAAAAAAAGGATAACAACAATGCTAGATATGAAAGCGATCAGTAAAGTTTATCAAACTGACATGGTACAGACTCATGCACTTCGGGATTTTAATCTGCATGTGGCTGAAGGAGAGTTCGTGGCTGTGACCGGCCCTTCCGGCTCAGGCAAAACCACTTTTTTAAATATTGCGGGCATGCTGGAGCCTTTTAGTGGCGGGCAGTATTGTCTGGACGGCGTCGATATTGGCAAGCTCAATGATAACGCCAGAGCCGATTTGCGAAACCAGAAAATTGGCTTTATTTTCCAGGGCTTTAACCTTATTCCAGACCTAAACCTGTACGAAAATGTTGAAGTTCCTTTGCGATACCGTGGTATTAAATCGGCAGAACGTAAACGTCGGGTAGAGGAGTGTCTTGAGCTGGTAGGCCTGGCAGGGCGCGCTAAACACTTACCTCAGCAATTATCCGGGGGCCAACAACAACGTGTTGCGATTGCCAGAGCGTTGGCCGGACGACCGCGCTTTTTGTTAGCGGATGAACCGACCGGTAATCTCGATAGTCTGATGGCACGTCAGGTAATGGAGTTACTGGAGCAAATCAACCGCGAGGGTGCAACCATTGTGATGGTAACCCATGATCCTGAACTGGCACGCCGGGCACCGCGCAATATTCAAATTGTAGATGGCCGGGTGACAGACTTTACCCTATATCAGGGCCGTTCATCTGAAGCGGCGATAGCAGCAGGAGGTTAATATGTTTGTCCATTATATTGATCTGGCCTGGCGCAGTTTGCGCCAAACACCCATGGTGACCTTCTTGATGATCTTAGCCATCGCAATTGGCATTGGCGTGACGATGACGACTTTGTCCGTATATCACATGATGTCTATGGATCCGATCCCACATAAGAGCGATCGTTTATTTGCGGTGCAATTACAAACGATGGATGACGGTGAAACTTGGCTAACAGATGACGACATTCCTTATCAGTTAACTTACCCGGATGCCATTAATCTTCAGGCGTTGCCTGGAGAGTTTGCGCGCGCGGCGATGATCCGCGCCGGGTTTTCCGTTCACCTTAATACACCAAGGAGTAAGCCCTTTATTGAAAATGCACGCGTAACAGGGCGCGATTTCTTTAGCATGTTTGACTTGACCTTCATTCATGGTGGAGCCTGGACAGAAGCACAATCACGTGATGCAGCACCTGTGGTCGTCATAGATGAGGAAATGGCGCAACAGTTATTTGGTAAGACAGATGTGGTGGGGGAATCGCTGTTTCTTGGTGAGCGTCGCCAGGAAATCGTGGGCGTGACACAAAAATGGCGACCAACCATTAAATTCTATGATCTGAACAATGGCAGCTTTGGTAAGGCAGAGCGACTGTTCGTCCCCTTCAGCCATGTGAAGGCCTATGGCGTTGATACCTGGGGTAATACCAATGGCTGGAAGTTTGAAGAAACCCGGGACTTTAACGACAAAATGAACTCAGAAATGCTGTGGATCCAGTTTTGGGTGCAGTTAGACACACCGCAGCAACGTCAGGCTTTTGGTGACATGCTGATGGCCTATATGCAACAGCAACAAAACCAGGGTCGTTTTAATCGTGATACGCTGGCGTATTCATTGCAAGACGTTAACGCCTGGATGAACTACAACGATGTTATCAGCGAAGACAATAAAATTCTGGTCGGATTAAGCTTTATGTTTCTCGCCGTGTGTGTGGCTAATATTTTGGGATTGTTATTGGCCAAGTTTATGCGCCGAGCCGCTGACGTGGGTGTCAGACGAGCGCTGGGTGCCAGTAAGCGACAGGTATTTTATCAACATCTGGTAGAAGTTGGCTTGCTAGGTCTGCTTGGTGGCACGCTGGGGGTATTGTTTGCACAGTTGGGCTTGCTGGGAGTACGTCAGACCTATAACTATTATGAAAGCCTGGCCAATATGGATTGGGTGATGCTGCTCAGTGCACCCGCAATCGCGATTTCGGCCTGCATTGTGGCGGGGCTTTATCCGGCCTGGCTTGTGTGTCGAACTACACCTGCTACCCATCTGAAAGTGCAATAAAGGAGTGTCACATGTTTGAATTAAAACCGACCATTAACGCGCTGATGCGTTCTAAACTGGGGGCTGTGCTGTTAATCCTTCAGCTTGCAATCACACTGGCGATTGTTAGTAACGCGGTATCCATTATTCAGGACAGGATGACCTATCTCAATAAAGAGACGGGTTATCCGGAAGACGACATTTTTAAGTTCAATTCACTGAATTTTGACAAGCAATTAGACCTGCTGCAACAGGTGGAGCTGGATGAGCAAAGCTTGCGTGGTATCACCGGTGTTATCGATGCCGTCGCTATTAGCTCAGTCCCCTTGTCGGGCAGTGGTAGCTCAGGTGGCTTGCAGCTCAAACCCGAACCACAAGAGAGTAAAAGGTCTACTATGGGTTATGTCACAGGCGACGAGCACATCCTTAATACACTAGGTTTATCTGTCTCAGAGGGACGTGATTTTAACGAGGCTGATGTTGTCGTGATTGATGAAAGCGATGCCCGTCCTTCCGTCGTCATTGTCAGTCGCGCGCTGTCTGATGAGCTATTTGGAGCGGGTAAGGGACTGGGTGAAACCATCTATTGGGGCGCCGATCCACTAAGCATAATTGGTATTGTCGAAACTATGGCTAATCAGTGGCCTAAAAGTAGCTTTGGTGAGAAAGCGGCGATTATTCCTATGATCCGAGTGGGGAATTTCCAAAAGTACCTGGTTAGAACCGCGCCGGGAGCGCGCGCTCAGGTAATGCGTCAGATTGAAGAATTGATGTTGTCCAGTCACCGTGACCGAGTGGTGAGTGATATCACAGGATTAGATCAGAAAAAAGCACGTTACGATGCCAAGGATGTATTGATGATGCGCATGTTGATGACGCTGATTGTTGTGCTGGTGGTAGTCACCGCGTTAGGTATTTTCGGCTTGTCGACCTTTAATATCAGCAAAAGAACCAAGCAGATTGGCACACGTCGAGCGCTGGGCGCCAGAAAGTCAGCGATTGTGCGCTATTTTGTCGTAGAGAATGCGCTGATATGTACCGTGGGGCTCATGCTGGGAAGTGCTGCGGCAGTACTTCTTGGACAAAAGTTAATGCAGTGGTATTCCGTACCGGCGCTGGGTTACTCATTTATTGTCGTAACGGCAAGCTTACTATTAGTAATGAGCTTGCTGTCGGTGCTGATGCCTGCACTGCGTGCGGCGAATATTTCTCCAAGCATTGCGACACGGAGTGTTTGATTAAGGTCATATGATTTAAATCAGGCTGTCGGCGATAAGATATTTATTGTCGGAGCCTGAATAGATGATAAGTCAGATGGTTACTTGTCCCATGATTACTTGCTGATATTAAAGCGGAGCATGATACACTGGGAACAAGGAGTCATAATAATGGAAATGACAGACTCTACGGATACTATGCGAGCACAATAATAATGATGAATAAGATACTCGTCGTCGATGATAATCAGGCTGTGTTAGATGCACTTTCACTGCTGCTGGAACTCCATGACTATCAGGTCGAAACGGCCTTAACCCCCTTTGAAGCGCTTCAGATAGTGCGATACCAGCGTATTGCTTTGGTGATCCAGGATATGAACTTTACTGCCGACACAACGTCCGGAGAGGAAGGCAAAGCTTTGTTTCAGGAGTTACGGGCTATCAACCCGCATTTACCGGTGATCTTGATCACTGCCTGGACTGAGCTGGAAATGGCCATTGAGCTCGTTAAAGCTGGCGCTGCAGATTATCTGGCCAAACCCTGGGACGATCAGAAGCTCCTTACGTCGGTTGCCAATCTGATTGCTTTGGGTAGGGCAAAGGAGAAAAATGAGCAGCATGAGCGTATTGCGCAACAGCGTGAAGCGCTTAATGCTGATGCCGATCTGCGTGGCCTAATTTTTCGCAGTGGCGCAATGCAACGTGTTGTGGATATGGCGGTGCAAGTTGCGAGATCTGATGTGGCGGTCTTGATCACTGGAGATAATGGTAGTGGCAAAGAAAAAGTTGCGGAGATTATTCAGGCCAACTCAGCGCTAAAAACGGCGCCATTTATCAAAATAAATGCCGGGGCTTTGCCACAAGAGCTTATAGAGGCTGAACTGTTTGGCGCAGAAGCGGGCGCATATACCGGCGCAAATAAACAACGTATCGGGCGCTTTGAAGCCGCCGATGGCGGTACTTTGTTCTTGGATGAAATTGGTAATTTACCGCTGTCGGGTCAGATGAAGTTGCTTAGAGTGCTTCAGACAGGGGAGTTTGAACGGTTGGGTTCAGTTGAAACCCGTCGCGTGAATGTCAGGGTTATCTCGGCCACAAATGCTGATTTGCTGGCTGACATCCAAAGTGGCCGATTTCGCCAGGATTTATATTATCGGCTCAATGTGATTGAGCTGAATTTGCCTCCGCTGAAGTCTCGTAGTGACGATATATTACCGCTTATCGCACATTTTTTACCTGATCGTGAACTGAGCCTGAGTGCAGAAAGCGCGCTGTTGAGTTATGACTGGCCTGGTAATGTCAGGGAGCTGGAAAACGCCTGTAAGCGTGCCGCTGTGCTTAACCCGCAGGGGGTATTGGAAGTCAGTGACTTCGGCTTGCAACAGGTAAGCTCGCCTGCCCAGACATCTGAACCGGGTAAGCAAGAGCCCGGAAAAGCTGAGCTTGAGGCGGCGATGCGGCAATTTCAAGGGGTGATAGCGAAAGTGGCGCGCCATTTTGGCATGAGTCGGCAGGCCTTGTATCGGCGGCTGCAAAAACATGGTATCGATTATTAAATGAAGATGCCTGGACTCTCTATCGCGCATAAACTTTATCTGGCGTTGACTCTGACCCTGACAGTCGTCAGTTTACCCTTGTTGAGCTTGGTGGCATGGCAAACCTGGATAGCGGCTTTACTGACAGCAATTTTGCTGGGGCTCACCATACTTCGACTGCTAACCCGCAAGCTATTTGCTGGTTTGCAGGCACTGGAAAGTGGTTTACTGAACTTTAAAGACAGCGACTTTTCAACTTTACTGGCATATCAGAATGACGATGAATTGGGCAGGTTGTGCCAGTTATATAATGAATCGGCTGCGCAACTCAGGGATGAAAAACAGTGGATTTATCAACGCGAGTTAATGCTGGATAAAGTGCTGCATAGCGCACCTCAGGTATTGTTGCTGACGGATGATAAGGGCATTGTGGTGTTTTCAAATCACAGTGCAAAGGCGCTGCTTAACTGCGAGCATAACCTTGAGGGTATGAAGCTGGAAGAGCTCGCTCAGCAAGCAAACCCGGCTTTGTATCATGCTTTGTCGGAAGCGGCGGATGGATTGTTTGAATTACAGCGTAATGAAGACGACAAGCAGACCTGGCATTTGTCAAATGGTGAGCTATTACTCAATAATCAGTTTCATCGGCTGTATATCTTTAAGCAGCTTACTCGCGAGTTGAATCGTCAGGAAGTTGCGGTGTGGAAGAAGGTGATCCGCATTATTAGTCACGAGTTAAATAACTCGCTGGGGCCAATTTCTTCGATGCTTCACAGTGGTAAAATACTGGCCAATAAGTTGCAGGATACACGGCTTGAACGGGTTTTCTCGACCATAGATGAGCGGATCCGTCATCTGACCGAATTCGTGCAAGGGTATGGAAAGTTTGCCAAACTTCCCACCCCGAGACTGGCCCCTATCGAATTGCCTGAGCTGCTGGCACAATTGCAAGCCCATTGGCAATTTAGTTATACGCAAATGGACACTCTGCCTCAGAGCCGGCAGCTGCGTGCTGATGCGGCTCAATTGGAACAGCTACTGATTAATTTACTCAAGAATGCCCATGAGTCTGGCGGTGCCCCGGATGCGGTCGGGATTGAGGTAGGCTTTTCGACCCAGCATGTTCAGATCCGTGTTGTTGATTCCGGGCAGGGAATGACAGAGCATATTATGGCCAATGCCTTAATTCCATTTTACTCTACTAAATCAAGTGGCACAGGTTTAGGCCTGGCATTATGTCGCGAAATCGTGGAAGCACACCACGGCCACATCCAGTTAAGAAACCGCGCTCAGGGCGGGCTGTGTGTTGAGATCCGTCTGCCGCTCACCACTATCTGATTGGGGGTCTGAGCGGTCCGGGCAGCCCTTTACCTTTTCCAGCCAGGAGATTGTGTTAGCGGCAATAACTATTGTACCAGATACCACTAGACTGGCTGCACTGACTAAGCCGAAACCAGCTAAAACCAGAGCGCAAGCATCGCCCCGGCACTGGCTGACGGCGTGCATTTGTGTGCTGGTCAGTGTTTTCTTTTGCAACATCATTTTGCATTTCGGGTCGTAATATTGCGTTTCTTGTGGGGCAAACATACAACTACCGACAAAGAATATACTCAGGAGCCACAGGCTCGAAATGGATTTTAAACGTGTCATATGGACCTTTATCGGGGGAAATTTATATTAAAGTGTGGCAGCAATCGTATCGCCCAGCTTGAACTAGATTGAAAAATGCACATACTCAAATAAGTAGAGTATGAATGACGTTTTGATAGATTATGGTTGATCCGCTCAAACAGGTAAAGCAGCTCAGAATCAAGTTGCTGTTATTGTTAGTTGTTGTGTTTGTGGCACTGGCAGCCATAGTGCCGTTTGTGATCTCCAGTTTAAATGAGCGTAATGACCTGAATACACATATCGACTCAATCAAAAAAATAACCAGTGAAATCATCTACTATGATGAAGTCCTGACCATGTCGTCGCGAATGTATACCTTTACCGGGGATGAAAAATGGTCTCAGCGCTATCTCAATATCGCTAACACACTCGATAAAACGCTGTTAGAAGCTAAAACGCTGGATCCAGCGATTGCTGACGCGATATCACAGACTGTTCAGATAAACACTAAATTGATAGAAATTGAGACTCAGGCTTTTGCTTTAAGCCGTGCCGGTATGCAGCAGCAGGCTCAAAAAATACTGCTGGATGAAACTTATTTCGCACTCAAATCGCAATATCAGGCAACCGTTTTTGCCGCTCTGGATAAAACCAGGGCGCTTAGTGAGACTGAATTGGTAAAACAAAACGAAGTGAAGACCAGCATTTTGCTCTCCTCTTTAATTGTATTGACCTTGCTATTTTTGATTTTCATTGCTTATTTATACCGGCACAACAAACAAGCTGACGCAACGATGGAAGCTTTGCTTAGCTCACTTAACGGCTCAATAGCGCAGTTTAAGGCGACTTCGGAAGAGCTGACATTGGCAAATAAAGCCAAGTCGCAGCTATTGGCGAATATGTCGCACGAGTTCAGAACGCCAATCAACGGTTTATACGGTGCCCTTCAGCTGTTGCGTAAAGAAAAACTTTCAGCTGAAAGTAGCTCTTTGCTGGATACGGCGACGATGTGCAGTGAAATGCTCTCGACCCTGGTAAATGACATTCTTGATTTCACTCAGATGGAAGCGGGCAAGTTGCAATTGGATATCGGTGAATTTGAACTGAATAAAGTTACCAGAGCTGTGGAGCATATATTTCGTCACGAATGTGAGCAGAAAAAACTGCGCTTTGAATACAAGTTTGATGTAGCGCAAACACTAAGAGTGGGTGATGAACTGCGTCTTAAGCAGGTGCAGATAAACTTGCTCAGTAATGCGGTTAAGTTTACTGTGCAGGGCCGTATCTCTCTGTCTGTGGTCGCAGAGGCAAACTCAGAGTGGGTTGATATTGTGATCCGTGATACCGGGATTGGTATGAGCAAGAGCGAGATCACTAAACTCTTCGAGCAATTTGAACAAGGTGATGCATCACCTACCCGGCTTAACGGGGGGACTGGACTGGGCCTGGCAATCGTTAAGTCTCTGGTCGATGCCATGGAGGGAAAAATTGACATTACCAGCCAGACTGGGGTGGGTACCAGTATTAAAGTCTCTTTGCCACTGCAACTGGTTGATGCTCAGGAAGATGTGAGCGGTAATCATGGCCAGAATGTAAATGGAGAAGGCTTGTTGCAGGGCTTATCGGTGCTGATTGTTGAAGATAATGCGGTGAATCAAATTATCCTTCAGAAAATGCTGGTGAGCCAGGGTGCCAAAACGGCCGTGGCAAGTAATGGTCAGGATGCAATAGATAAAATGAATTCAGAAGTCCGTTTGGTTCTGATGGACATTCAGATGCCAGTGATGGGCGGCATAGAGGCATTTCAGGTCATCAGAAATCAGTGGCCAATCGTGCCTGTGATAGCGGTAACCGCCAACGTGTTTGATAGCGATATTTCACACTATGCGGATTTGGGCTTTGACGCCGTTGTGGCCAAACCCATATCTCAATCGGAACTGACTGATACCATTCTTACCAATTGTGTCTGAAAACAGAGCCGCTGTCGGACAGCGACTCATTTTGTTAATCGAATGGTTAGAGATTAATTTGCAGCAAATTCTACGCGAAGTGTCTGATTGGCACTCAATGCGCGGAAGGTATACTCACTGACAGGGCCAATATCAACTCCGTTGATGATGACTTTGCTGATGTGCGCACCGGTTGCCGGCGTAAAGTAGAAGGTCTTTCCTTCGTTTGGTGCGATGAGAACGTCGCCATAGGTGTCTCCGTGCGGTGACACTTCACCTAAGTGTTTAACTTTAGTTGCTTGTGCGCGTGTGATCAGTTTCCAGGGATCATAGTCAGGCTCCTGCGTGCCAGGTGCGCTGCTGGCGTACCATTTAGCTTCGAAATATTGTCCGTTGTGGTAAACCTGGTCGCCCTTGTAGTAAATGGTGCCTGCGCTGTATGTTGGGCTGGCGCCCACGCTTTGTACTGTTACCACCTTACCATCATTGAGTGGCGCGGGGTGTCGCATCCACTCAACAATGTCTTTAAATGGTACAATCCGCACAACAGGTTGGCCGTTTACTTTCAGGCTCAAGGCGTACTGAATAAACTCCTCGATCGCTTCCTGACGTTCACGAAATAGCGTGGCGCGATCACCATTGTCATAGGCTGATGCATAAATGTCGGCGTGGGCACCAAACATTAATGGCGCCCGGTTGCCCTGCAGGCGCAAGTGCAAGTTATGTTTGAGTATTGCCAGCACCTCTTGCTTGCTCATCGCGCCACCGACCCACATATTGGTATCAAAGCCGACCATCTTACCGCCCTGTGGCTTTTCAAAGACATTGGATGGCAGTTGCCAGAGTCCGGCGAAGTGGCCAACATCGGGTTTGCCTACGCGTTTGGTTGGCGTCCCCTGATTTAATGTATAGGGCCAGGGGTTATTGGTGCCATTATATTGTTGCCCCCAGCCTTCTTCGATGCTGGTATCATAGACAAACTGGTTAGCTTTTAGTGCAGTAAACAAGGCGTTATTGTGATTAAGGTATGGCGTTCTGAACCCGGTCATATCGCTGATGGGGATCCCGGGGCCAGCGTTGTCGTTTGGTGCGTCATCCTGCTCATTGGGATCAAAAGGTTTATTAAGCCAGGTTCGTGTCACGAGGATTTCTTCTTCCCACATTTGTTCTGAAAAGTTCCCCGTATCTGGCCCGCCATCATGATGACTCCAGGTATGGTTGCCAATCTCGTGGCCATCCAGCCAGGCATTACGCCAGGCGCGTTTTATACCCACAGGATCATTGGCAGAAGAGTGAATGTAGGCCGCGGTGTTAAAAAAGCTAAAGCGAACTGGCGCCCCATCATAGGTGGCGGCATTATTACTGCCCTGTGCATTTTGCAGGTGACGGGTATAGCCGGTTATCCAGTCCATCCCTTCCTTAGAGCCATTGTCATCAAAGCCGATAGACACAAACAAAGGAACCTGGACCGGGCGCAATGCCGCAGGTGGCATCTGGCTCCATGGTTGGTTATCTGAATAGTCATAATTTTGTGTCTCTGCGCTGTGGGCTATGTCTGTGTAGGGTAAAGGTGCAGCTTCAATGCCGGTGTTCTGGGCCATAGAAGGGTGGGAAAAAGACAAGCCTGATAAAATGCCAAACGTTAATGCTGAAAGTGTAAATTTCATGGCGATTTCCTTTTAATGAGTTAACGCTAAGAGTTGTATTTAGTGTACTCAAAAGGGGGATTTTGTGGAGTGATTTCGTCTTGATTCAGCGCTCTGTTTGATGTGCCACAAACTTACGGTGAGAAATAATATAATCAAATTAATCATTGATTTAAGTCAATACGGATGGGAAAGAAATTGCGCGTTGATTGGCAGCAAAGCCACCGGGCGGTGCACTTTGCTGATGAGGTAAATACGTGTGCTTGTTTAACCGAGCTTGCTTAACTTGGTGATAATATTATTACTGGCTTGTTCAACCAAATCGAGCACCAGTTCAAATCCGTCCCCGCCACCATAATAGGGATCGGGCACTTCGTCATGAGGCTGCTCACCGTAGCGTAAAAACAACGCCAGTTTGTGCTGGTATTGCCCGGGGCATTTAGCGTGCAGATCGGCCAGGTTTTGCTCATCGGCGCACAGGATCAAATCAAAATACTCAAAGTCTTGTGGCTGAACTTGTCTGGCCCTGATTGATGACAGGTTATAGCCACGCTTATGCGCGGCTGCTGCACTGCGCCTGTCAGGTGGGTTACCCTGGTGATAAGCAATTGTACCCGCAGAATCGACCTCAAGATTGAGTCCCTGTTGCATTGCTGTGTGTTTTAATACCGCTTCCATCGTGGGAGAGCGGCAGATATTACCCATACAGACGACTAAAACTCTGGCCGGCTTGTTATCATGAAGGAAATCACTCATAGAAGGGTCCTTTTACGGTTAATTCAGGGCTGCCCTATCAAAGCAGCCTAAAGTACCCCTCATCATATCAGACTTTTATGGCAATACCTGGATCAATCACAGGCTCTCATGTGGGCCAAATACTTCGTACAAAATCCGTGAGTTATCAACGCCCAGCGTAATCAGCTGTTGTTTGATGTCAGCCATGAAAGGCGTTGGGCCACACAGGTAAAACTCTCCATGTTCAAGGGGCAGTGAGCTACTCAGCGGCGCAAGGCGCATACGCCCTGCATGATTGTTTGTACAGACAAGGTCGTTCTGATTTTCTTCCAACCAGGTATGGACGGTGAGCATCGGCAGTGATTGAGCCGCGCTGGTCAGTTCAGCGTGAAAACTCTGTTGTGCCGGGTTGCGGCACGCATGAAGGAAGTACAAGGGTTGATTAAATGCCTGGTCTGCCAGTGTATGTAACATTGACATCATGGGCGTAATACCAACCCCAGCGCTGATTAATACCTTAGGTGCACGTGTTTGCCTGAGTACGAATTCCCCCGCAGGCGGCATAACGTCCAGTTCATCACCTTCACGCAAACGATGTAAATAGCCTGAAACCAGATTATCCCGTTTGACGGAAATGCGGTAAAACTGCGAATTGGAGGTATGAGATAAAGAGTACTGACGGATCTGCTGATGGCTTTCTCCTGGGATACGACATTGAATGGCAAGGAATTGTCCTGCCTGGTAGGGCATTACGGGTTGCGCATTAAGGGGTTTTAGATAAAAACTCTTCACCAGTTCAGATTCGCTGACAATTTTGCTGATGTAGAAACGACGTGTGCCTCGCCAGCCACCATTGAGCTGTTCAGCTTGT
Source organism: Pseudoalteromonas sp. PPB1 (assembly GCF_015356275.1). Taxonomy (NCBI): domain Bacteria; kingdom Pseudomonadati; phylum Pseudomonadota; class Gammaproteobacteria; order Alteromonadales; family Pseudoalteromonadaceae; genus Pseudoalteromonas; species Pseudoalteromonas sp. PPB1. The sequence continues at coordinate 18,565 of NZ_JACEQV010000029.1, forward strand.
CGATAAATGCCTTCTTCCTGAGTAATGAACAAATCGGCCAGGAATGAATAGGCTTCAGCCCATGCTTGTTCTATCTCTTTTGTAAATTGGTGCGGAAACATTTCACGTAAAGTGGCGAGCAAATGCTCTCCAACAATGGGATAGTGATGTGGTTGTATGCTGAGACTGGCATGTTTGTGGTTGATCCGGGCAATAGCTTCAGTCAGGACCTCAGGTTGATCCAGGTAGGTTGCATAGGCGGCCAGGGCATTGAAAAGCGCAAACTGTTGTTTGCCTGAACGTTGGTTGCTGAGGTTAAAAATATCGAGCAACTCAGGGTTGTGAGCGAACATACGCTGATAAAAGTGTTCTGTAACCTCAACACCAGCGTTAGCCAGTAAGGGAATTGACTGTTTAACCAGGGTAATTGTTCGTTGAGAAAGCATAAAAACTCCTAATGAAATCACTTTGCAGTGAAGTGGTATAGATACATAAAAATGAGGAAATTAACCACGACGTCCATCTGCGCGCTTGCGCATCAGCATGGGGCCATAGATAAAGACAAACAGCGCAAAACCGGCAGACCAAATCAGAGCACTCAGTTGCCAGGCCATATGTGGGCCTATGTGTTCGCCAAGCAGGCTTCGGATCAGTGCACTGAGTGCAATAAGAAGGAACGCCACTGAGATCAGAGGATGCGGTGTTAAAGGGCGGGCCGTATGGCCCAGTGCTACCCGAGACATCATTGCCAGGATCATCATGCCCATACCGCCCACAGTGATCAGATGAAGGGCATCTTTGGCTTGCCAGACACTGCTAAAGTAGGCTGCGCCGAACCCAACCAGGCCTGCAGCCATCATCAGATAAGCCAGATATAGGGACCAGAGTAGGGGCACCGTGAATATGCGGTACTGAAACCACATGACAGCGCGAATGAGGTGTAACAGTCCAGCCAGGATAAGCAGATAACCAGGTACAACAGTGAGCTGTAGAAAATGGTGAGCAAAAAAACCGCCAAGACCAGTCAGTGACACGAGCATGAGTAGCTTATCGAGCTTTGGTGTGCGCTGCTGTTGCGGTAATCCCAAACCGCGAGAGATAAAAAATGGCACGACGCGACTACCCAGTATGCTGATCAGCAATGTAAAACCTAACACAGCCATTTGACTAAGCAGGCCCGCCAGTTCAAAAGCGTGCTGACTGAGCATCACAATAAACATCAGGTTCAGTGTTGCCAGCAATGCCAGTACAGGCACAAACAGGTAATTTTTGCTGTTATGTACCTGAAGCACTACCCAACTAAAATGGCAGATGGCAATCAGCCAGAATGCACCTTGTAAGATGATCAGCCACAGTAGTGGCTGATCAGCGCTGAATGCGACAATTCTGGCGCTGATCCATATTATGCAAAGCCCCAGCAAAGGCCAGCCGTTCAGTGTACTGACGCCTGTCCAGTTCTTCGCTGCTGTAAATAAAAAGCCGATTGCAATGGCGCTGGCAAAACCAAACAGCATTTCGTGCGCGTGCCAAAGCGTAGCAGGGAAGGAATTAGACCAGCTAAGATTGCCAGTTAGTATGGCAAACCAAAGCAGCATAGCGATACAAGCCCACAGGCTGCCAAGTAAAAACAGCGGTCTAAATGCCAGCATAAGCAACGGAGTATGCTGAAGCTGGTACCATTTTGCCGTGTCTGACATTGGTTCTTCGAGGTTAAGCAGGGTCATTAGCGCACCTCCAGTCCAAGGTTGTACTGGCACAAACAGCGTATCACATAGCTGATTTTAAGCAGGGTTGCGAAGACAATTGTACTGACGTGAGCCGTAATTTGTGCCGACAAAGACAAGTAGTGGTCGAAGGCATAGCTGGCAAGTACTGCAAGTAAAAAACCAGTCAGGCTGAGCATCAGGCACTGGTTGGCATAGGGAAGTGTTTGGCGATAATGTTTCATAGATACCTTTACATAGCAGAGTGAGTCAAACTGGTTATATAAAGGGCATGAAGCGTGCCAGATTTAATTTTCAATTAAAACAATAGGTTGTTGATTTGTTATTTGCCTTAATGGGTCATAATGACCTACACTGTGTGGGTCTATAAAACTTTAATAGGTCATTTTGACTTGGATCAGAGAACGTTATCGCATTTGCTCGGAATCAGTACCGAGTTGGCACAGCAACTTCCCCGCCTGAATGAGGGAGATGTCAGCGTGTTTAGCCACGCTTTGGTACGCGCGGTACAGAGTGTGGTCACAGCCGATGCCATCGCAGTATTACGCTGCGAGCAGGGGATTGCTTTTCCGCTTGCATGCTCGGGGCTTGCGCCTGAGGCGATGGGGAGGCGTTTTGTGATCAATGACCACCCCAGATTGGCGGCCATAGCCAGCGCGACACAGCCCAAGGTTTTTGCTGCAGGTTGTGACTTACCAGATCCTTATGACGGACTTTTACTGGCCACCACCGGGGTTTTGCCAGTACATGCTTGTATGGGCTTTTCGCTTTATCAGGATGAACAGCTACTTGGTATGATCACCTTTGATAGTCTTACCCCCAGTGCTTTTAAAGAGGTGGCATTGCCTATGTTAGCGATGTTGCAGTCGCTGGTTGCGGCGCATTTTGCAACGGCGCTGAACCTGGCAACCCTCTCTGAGCGGGCCCGACATGGTATGGCGATGCTCAGAGAGATAAGCCATCAGCGCTTTACTATGGTAGGTGAGAGTGAGGTGATGCAAAGGCTCAAGCAGGATATTGATTTGGTCGCTAATTCTGAATTGAGTGTGTTGATCCAGGGAGAAACTGGCACAGGCAAAGAGCTGGTGGCACGGCGTATTCATGAGCACTCATCGCGCTGTCAGGGTCCTTTTGTCCAGGTTAACTGCGCCTCTTTAAGTGAAAATCTGGCCGAGAGCGAATTTTTTGGTCACCGCAAAGGGGCGTTTACCGGTGCTGACAGACATCGCGAAGGTAAGTTTCTGGTTGCTCATGGCGGCACTTTATTTCTCGATGAAATAGGAGAGCTGCCTCTGAGTATGCAAAGTAAATTGCTGCGGGCACTGCAAAGCGGCGAGATTCAACCCGTTGGCACGGACAAGCCCCAGTATGTTGATGTGCGGATCGTTGCTGCAACCAACCGGGACTTGCGTCAGGAAGTCGAGGAAGGCCGCTTTCGGGCCGATTTATATCATCGCCTTAGCGTCTATCCGTTGCAGGTTCCGCCTCTTAGAAGCAGAGCGCAGGACATCGAGCCCCTGGCGGGGTTTTTTATTGAGCAACTGCGCAAAAAACTGGGTGTCCGCCAGTTGGTGCTCTCTGCGCGCTTTCTTAAGCAACTAAGAGAACATGACTGGCCTGGCAATGTACGTGAGCTGGAACATGTCCTCAGCCGTGCTGCGCTGAAGGCAAAGCATCTTACCTGCGAGGAGGATATTGTCGAGGTTGATGTCATGCATAGTGTTCAGTGGCGTGACAATGGCACGAATGCGTTAGCAGTTGATCAGGATAAGGGTGTTGCATCTGTGCAACTCTCCTCAGCACAAACGCTCAAGGCAGCCACAGAAGCGTTTCAGAAGAGCCTGATCAAGGCTCGTTTACAGGCTAATGCACTCAACTGGGCTGCAACGGCGCGTGAGCTGTCGGTTGATCGGACAAACCTGGTGCGTCTGGCAAAACGTCTGGGAATAGAAACAGTCAAAAAGCTGAATTAATCATCTACGGGTGTTTTTAAAAATGAAGTAACGAAATCAGGACTGTTATTCGCAATAAAAATTGTTCTTACTAAGTTTATAAGTTGTTTATTTTAAAAGAATATATTAAGTAATTTATTAGTTTTAATCGGTCTTGCTAAGTTGTGATTTTGTTCTAGTTTTATAAGGCGTCTAACTATTCCTTATTGAGGGGGCCCTATGCAGGGTAGCAAGCAAGTAATAGCAGCACTAAATCAAGTTTTAACACTCGAGCTGACATCTATTAACCAGTACTTTTTGCACGCACGCATGTGGAAAAACTGGGGCATTGAAGAGCTCAATGAGAAAGCCTATAAAAAATCCATCAAAGACATGAAGCAGGCCGATGATTTAATCGAGCGGATATTGTTCCTGGAGGGCCTGCCAAACCTTCAACACCTGGAAAAACTCCGTATTGGTGAGCATACCGAAGAAATGCTCAGTTGTGATATGGCGTTTGAAATGGAGCAACTTCCGGTGTTACGTAGTGCCATTGAGTTGTGTGAAAAAGAGCAGGACTATGTCAGTCGCGAGCTGCTCGAAGATATCCTGGAATATGAGGAAGACTATGTCGATTGGCTGGAAACCCAGCAGTTCCTCATCAAAAACTGCGGCATAGAAAACTATCTGCAATCGCAAATTGAGGAGTAAGACATGCAAGGTTCTCAAAAAGTAATTGATTTACTCAATAAGCAGCTGACCCTGGAGTTGTCGTCAATGGACCAGTATTTGGCTCATTCTAAAATGTACGAAGACTGGGGTCTGTCCAGGTTGCACCACAAGCTGGCGCATGAGTACGAAGAAGAGTTGGATCATGCAAAACGTATTACTGAACGCATTTTATTCCTTGAAGGCACGCCTGATACTGCTTCAAGAGCACCGATCAAAGTCGGTGAAAATGTACAGGAAATGCTGGAAAACGATCTGGCCGCAGAGATTACCGTTAAAGATCACCTGAAAAAGGTGATTGCGGTGTGTGAAGAAGAGCAGGATTATGTGTCGCGCGAGATGCTCGAAGCACTGCTTGATGACACGGAAATGGATCATATTTACTGGCTGGAACAACATATTGGCCTGATTAAACTAATCGGCTTACCTAATTATATTCAGAGCCAGATGTCAGGTGGGGATCCTACCTGAGCATAAGGCAACAATGCTATCTATAAGGAGGCTTTGCCTCCTTTTTTCATGCCGATTTTAAACTCAGTCTTGGACTTGCCAAACGACGTATTCGCAGGGATACTTGCCGCCATGACAACAGGTGGCATAGTGCCCCGAAACGGAGAAGTAAATTGGAGAGACAGGTCGCCTGCCTGATTGAGGCATGTAAACAGCTGGGGTTAAGATATGAATGCATCGACCAGGAACAAAACCTGGTACGGGTATACTTTAACCACGGCGTCGAGTACTTTGAACTAAATAAAACCCCGTTTAACTCCGAATCCATCTATGGTATATGCAGGGATAAAATGCACTCATATCAGGCCTTTAATCAAGTTGTCGCTATGCCTGACACTCTTTCATTTCTCGATCCAAATGTACCGGATGAGTACAAGCACTATCTGCAATATCAAACCATGGATGAGATTGTTGTGGCCGTCGAGCGCCAGTTTGGTTACCCCGTGGTGGTGAAAAGTAACAGTGGTGCGCTGGGGATAAATGTCCATTTGTGCCACGATCAAACATCGCTTATTGCCGCCTTTACTGAGATATTTAACGGCCAGTCAAAACACTATGATTATCTTGCGTTGGCGCAGGCATATGTTGAGAACAAGGCTGAATATCGTCTGGTTTGCGGTTTTGGTGAACCTTTACTGGCATATAAAAGAGGGATGGCACAGACGTTTAATGTGCGCTACTGGGAAAAGAATGAAGTGGCTACGCTTGAGCAAGACGAGGCCTTGATCACTGCCTTGTTTGAGTTTGTTAAGCCGGTGTTTGAATTGGCAAATATCGGATTCGTTGGGTTTGATATTATTCTCGGCCAGGATGACCAATTTTATCTAATTGAGCTGAACTCCTCTCCTAAATTCAATCACTTGATTATAGATAATCCAGAGCTTGGTCCTTCGGCGGTCGCCAGCATGTACAAAAACATGCTGCTTAAGCTAAATAATCGCGTCGCTTAAGGCTAAACTGTTGGTAATCCTGTCAACGTGCCGAGCTGATTGATGAAATGGTTAAAGGACATAGACAGCAGTTTTGACAAACTGCTGACCGATTGTTATCAAAGACGCGAAATGGAGATGGAACTCCATGTGAACAAGCTGCGCTTTTACGGACTGATTGCTTTGTTTGTTACAGAGCTGGTGATTGGTTTATACAGTATTGGCTGGGACACAACGCTGGTTGTGGTCGACTTGCTCACTATCGCGGTGGTGATTGGCTGGTGTGCACTGGTCGTGCGCTGGGCCAGTTCTGAAGGATATAAACCCTGGCTAAAATATGTGTCTATTCTGTTTGATTACGCGATCATTCTCGTCGTTTCTCTCGAGGTTGAGTCGTTAGACGTTTTTAAGCACTTTTTGCAGGACCTGCACCAGACTGAATTCGAACTAATGCTGGTGAGTGCGCTACTTTTGTTCAATATTATGAGTGCGTTTCGCCAGGGTAAGCTGATTATCTATTACTCTACTTTGTGTTGTGTCGTGACTGGCACACTGGTGTTAGAGCACAGTCACACCGCCAGAGCGATTGAGATCCATGAACAAGTAATCATGATCTGCTCCGGATTTCTTGCCTGGTCTCTGTCTAGTTACATCACCGGAACCTATACTAAATTACGCCATCGTGAGCGGCTCCTGCGCTATCTGCCTGAGCAGCTGGTTAAAGCCGTTGAGCGCGGTGATATAGACATTGAACCCGGCGGAGAGAAGCGTAATGTTACTGTATTGATGGCGGATATTCGGGGCTTTACCCGGCTTTGCGAACAGCACGACCCAGAAGTGATAACGCAGTTGCTAAATCGTTATTTTTCCCGAATGAGCAGCGTGATTTTTATCCACAGAGGTATGATAGATAAATTCATTGGTGACGCGATTATGGCCGTGTTCGGTACACCCCAGGAAGAAGAGAACAATGCCAAAAATGCCATTGAGGCCGCCAGGGAAATGCTTCAGGCACTGGAGCTGCTAAATGAGGAGTTTATTACAGAAGGGTTGCCTGCCATTAAGATTGGGATTGGTATACACAGTGGCGTTGCGATAGCGGGTAATGTCGGGAGTAGCAGTTGTATGGATTATACTGTGATTGGCGATACCGTTAATGTCGCTGCACGCATTGAGAGCAAAACCAAAGAACTGAAGCATCCACTGCTTATCAGTGAGCAAAGTGTGCAGCAGTCGCAGCTCACGCAACTCAAACGGGTTGCTAAGGTGGAGCTCAGTGGGCGCAGCCAGCCGATAGAGGTTTATCATTATCCCGACTAAAAAGATTGATAAGGTGTTGCACTAAGCAATCTTTTTGAAATAGTCTAACTTTAAATAATCAGTTACTTAACGCGCTAATTTATATGGAACGGATACTGTTAGCTATTCTACTTTGCATTTTGTCTGCCAGTACGTTTGTTTACGCGGCGGAACGGCCAGTGCTACGTATTTACCATGATTCTGACTATAGCAGCCATAGCGCGTCGGCAGAGGCCATGAAGATGGGCTTTAATAGCGCACTCAGGGAGCGTAATTTTGAGGCTCAGGGGTTCAAGCTGCAGTTACTCGAAAAAGACCACCGGGGTAATAGTAATCGTAGTCTGCTGACTATGAGGCGCTTTTTGCAGGATGACAGTGCATTACTGGTCCTTGGCGGATTACATTCACCTCCCTATATAAAGCATCGTGAATTCATTAATCAGCAGGGTATTTTGCTGTTGGTCCCCTGGGCTGCAGGCGGGCCGGTAACCCGTTATCCGCACGACAACAACTGGGTGTTTAGATTGTCGATTGACGACACCAAAGCCGGAGTGAGGCTGGTAGAGTTTGCTAAGCAAAAGCAGTGTCGCTCATCGCATATGTTGCTGGAGCGTACGCCCTGGGGGAAGTCAAATTATCAGACAATAACCCGCACATTGGAGCAACCGGAAGCCCCCGTGACTTGGTTTAACTGGAATATGAAAATGAATGCCACCAAGATCATGTTGCGAGAGATTGTCGCTGCAGGTCACGATTGTGTCATATTTGTGGGTAACGCACTGGAAGGCAAACAGTTGGTTAAAGCCGTTGCGCAAATACCACAAACACAGCGCCCAGCCATTATCAGCCACTGGGGTATAACAGGCGGTAACTTTTTTACGCAGGTCGCTGATGAGTTGCGCGCAGGGACCGACTTACATTTCTTACAAAGCTGTTTCTCTTTCCAGCAAAAACCACATTCTGAGTTTGCCGCTAAGGTCTGGCAGCAGTTAGTGGCTTCATATCCTGATAAAGTGATTAATGGCCAGTTTATTCAGTCACCCGCCGGGTTCATTCATGGCTATGATTTAGGTCGGGTGATGCTCAGTGCGCTTGACCAAATTGCCTTAAGCGGTGACGTCAAAAAAGACAGAGCGGCGTTGCGTGATGCACTGGAGGATTTGAAAAAGCCAGTTCAGGGTTTGATTAAAGTATATAAGCAGCCTTTTTCTCGCTGGACAAAGTCACAGCCCGACGCACATGAAGCTCTGGGTCTCGATGATATCTGTATGGCCAGCTATAACGCTGATGGTAGTATCAAGGTGCTAAACAACCAATGAATAACAATGCCGTGAAGTCGCTATTTAAAATGAGCTCCGACAAAGCATTCTATGCATTTTTGTTATGCAGTCTGGTTTTGTCTGTGTCTTTAAGTCTGGTTATGCTCAGTAACCATGCTGATACCGCCATTAGACAGGTGCAAACTGAGGTCCGTCAGACCGAAGCACGGTTAGGGGTTAGTAATCTGGGACAGTTTTTACGTACCCGCCTGGTACTCCTTAAAGATCTGGCGCAATATCCTATCCTTGCCAATGGCGTTATGGGGTCAGACATCTCTCGGGCTTCCTTGTCTGACTTTCTGGCTGAGTACCGTATCCTGGGTAAAAAGGAGCCTATCTCTTTATACAATGTCCTTGGCGAGCCGGTGTATCGTAGTAGTCAGGTGTTAACCGCAGAAAAAGAAGAACGTGAATGGCTGGAGCAGTTACTTGATGGCCGGTTGTCTCACGCCGTGATTTTGCACCGTAATGAGCAGTTATTTAGTTTTGTGATTGCTGTGCCCATTGAATATAACGGATTTACGGAGGGGGTGCTGGTTGCTGAGTTTGATACAGATCTGGCCAATCTTCTTGCGCTGGATCTGAGTAATCAGGCTCTGGCAGTAGAGTTGTCCGGGCAATGGGTTGGATACAGCAATGCGGCACCCGATGCTGAGTACGTTGAGCTGCACAATGCTCAAATACAGGGCACGGACATTCATGTCAGTCTGATGATCAGTCAGTCCACCATAGATGATAGCGTCTTTGATTTTATCGTTGAGCTGGGTCAGGCCATTTTTATTGGTTTGTCCCTGTCATTTTTGCTTTTACTCTTTTTTGGTCGTCAATTGCTACTTAATCCGTTTAAGCGACTTCAGACGTCAGAGCAAATGATCAAGAAAAGTGAAGAGCGCTTTAAGTTAGCGATTGAAGGTAGTCACGATGGGATCTGGGACTGGGACATTGAAAGTGGCGATGTATTTTATTCACCGCGCTACAGGGAGTTATTGGGTTACAGCGCATCAGACCACACTGGTTTTCCCGATCGTTTTGAAGTACTTGAGCAGCATTTACACCCAAAAGACAGAAGCACGACATTCTCTGCTTTGCAGGAGCATTTGAATGGCAATGGCGGCTTTGATGTTGAGTTTCGTTTGCGGACCAAACAGAACGATTACCGTTATTTTCGCTCGAAAGGGCTGGCACTGAGAAATGACTCCGGAAAAGCCATTCGTATGTCAGGTTCTTTGACTGACATCACAGATCAAAAAATGTATCAGGAGGCATTAAGTCAGGCAAAAGAGCACAATGACCTGCTTGCTTATGCCATAGAGTCTTGCGATGTGGGCATTATTATTTCAGATGCCAAAGTACCGGGTCTGCCACTGACCTTCATCAACAGCGCGTTTACCTCCATTACCGGCTATGGCGAGGAAGTACTGGGAACTAACTGCAAGTTTTTGCAAGGTGAAGAAACGGCGCCTGAAGTGGTCGCCAATATGGTAGAGGCGATTAAAGAGCGCAAAGCACACCGCACCGTTATTCTTAATTACACTAAACTGGGTAAGCCATTTTGGAACAATTTGCACATTGCTCCGGTGAGCAACGATCAGGAAGAGCTGGTGGCTTATGTGGGGATTATTCAGGATATTTCTGAGGAAATTGCACAGGAAAGGGCGCTCGCCGAGGCTAAGAGTCAGGCAGAGCAGGCTAGTCGGGCAAAAAGCGAGTTTCTTGCCTCTATGAGCCATGAGATCCGCACTCCAATGAATGGGGTGTTGGGTATGCTCAATTTACTGCTCAGTAATGAGCTCGACGAGCAACAAACACACAGAGTTAAACTGGCTATGAGCAGTGCTAACTCGCTGCTTAACTTGATTAACGACATACTCGATTTTTCTAAAGTGGATGCGGGTAAACTTGAGCTGGAAATGCTCGACTTTGATTTGCGGGGTATGTTTGAAGACTTTGCCGAAGCCGCTGCGTTACAGGCCCAGTGTAAAGGACTTGAACTGGTGCTGGACACGCTAGACATCGAAGAAAGTATGGCTAAAGGCGATCCGAGCCGGATCCGCCAGATCCTCGCTAATCTGGTTGGTAATGCCATAAAATTCACTGAGCAAGGTGAGGTCATCATTCAGGGGAAACTGACGGAGCAGGATGATAATGTGCTGCGCCTGGACTGTGCCATTACGGATACTGGCATAGGGATCCCCAAAGCAAAAAGTGCTGCCTTGTTCGATTCATTTTCTCAGGTTGATTCGTCTACGACGAGAAAGTACGGTGGAACGGGGCTGGGCCTGGCAATTGTCAGAAAGCTTTGCCAGCTGATGGGCGGTGATGTCTCGGTTCGAAGTATTGAAGGTGAAGGGAGTACGTTTACCTTTACTGTGCTGCTGGAGAAAAGTGCTCAGTCAAAACAGGTGCTTCCAGACCTGGATATGTCTCAACTTGAGCTACTGGTCGTTGACGATAATCAGACCAACCGAACTGTTTTAGGTCAACAGCTCAGGCATTGGGGGGCTCAGGTATTTGAATCTTCCTCCGGGATTGCTGCGTTAGCCGAGTGTGAAAAGCGCCATCATGATGGTGAGCGTCGAATGTTTGATATTGCATTACTGGATATGCAGATGCCTAATATGGATGGTGCACAATTGGGTAAAACCATCAAAGAAGACAAACGCTTCCAGGGGATCAAACTTATTATGATGACCTCGATAGGCCATCAGGGAGATGCGTCCTTTTTTGCAGATTTGGGCTTTTCGGGGTATTTTCCCAAGCCAGCAACAACCGAAGATCTGTTTAATGCGCTATCAGTGGTTGCTGATGATGGTGAGGCGCTCGCTAATGCCAAGCCTTTGGTTACGACTCATTATCTAAAAAGCATGAAAGATCCGCATCAGGATACAACACCGGTAAAATGGGCACCAAAGCCACGAATCTTGTTAGCAGAGGATAATCAGGTTAATCAGATTGTGACGGTAAGTATGTTGCAAAAGCTCGACATTGAATCTGTCGATGTTGTTAGTGATGGTAATGAGGCACTGCGTAATCTAAGAGAATATCAATACTCAGAGGGGTATTCGCTGGTTCTGATGGACTGTCAGATGCCTGAAATGGATGGGTTTCATGCCACCAAAGCCATTCGCAAAGGGCAGGCGGGTAAGTCAAACATGGACATTACGATAGTGGCGCTCACCGCCAATGCGATGGTGGGTGATGAGAAGAAGTGCCTCGAAGCGGGTATGAATGATTATTTAAGTAAACCTGTATCAATAGAGGCTTTACTGACTTGTCTGAAAAAGCATCTGGACTATGAGCACATAGTAGTAGAAGAATAAAAAGCGCCATGCAATATACGTAATTAGCTTGTGCTTGGTGACCAGACCCGTGTGCAACTGCATGAAAAGTAGATGGTTTAGACACCTTGGGCTGTCAGTGCAAGTTACTAAGCTGGTGAGTGCGATGTAATCATGTGTTGGAAAATTAATGAAGGTACTTAAGTTAGCTGCTGTTGTTTTGATCTCATTTTTTGTTGCCGCCTGTGGATTTTTTAAGAAAGAGGCGATTGCTTGTGAACTCATAGGTAGTACCCACTTTAGTGAAGTATCACCCAATTTGTATATTGATCAAAGCATCGATAGCCAGCAACAAGTGAACCTGGCTCATGCTATCCAGACTGCTTTAGAAAGAGTGTCCCATGTTTATGGTGCACCTACTTCTGACCCCAGAATTATCGCGACCGCAGAAACCAAATATGCAAAATTTGGGTTTAACCCGACTGGCATGCAAAGTACTGGCTTTTTTAGAGAGTGTATCTTTCTGGGTCCAAAGGGGCTCAATGCAGATGTTGTCGCCCATGAGCTTGTCCATGCAGAAGTCAGACACAGAACAAACCTGTTTGTTGAGCTCACTCAGTTACCTGCCTGGTTTATTGAAGGGACAGGGATCCTGGTAGATTATCGTGCTCCGTTTTTAGCACAAAACATCGACCTGAAACATGATGAACTCACCGATATAAAATCGGTGTTTTATCTCAGTGATTTTCCAAACACTCAGGTTGAGTACTACCTGGCATCGTTAATGGCTGTTAAACCGATGAACCCAAAGGCTATGTACAGTGGCTTAGAAAGATTGAATAATGGAGAACAATTTGAGGACGTTTTTAACGAACTCTTTTAATAATTACTTAGCTTTGAAGCGCCACTTTCCTCAGTACCTAAATGGAATTGCGCCGAGGCCATTTAGAATCGAGAGTTTATGTTAAAAGCGTTACCAGAAAAGTATTATCTTACTCACTTCTATGAATTGCAGGAGTTTATCACAAAAACCAGTGTTCATTTGTTAACACCATCGCAGCAGGCGCTGTTCACAGAGCTGCGCATGCTTGATGAGAATTGCTTGTGTTTGCTGCTGCGTATTATTAATCGTAAGCGGGTATTTGTCACCAGAGCTCAGCTGAACTACGCAGAAATTAAAGATACGGATGCAGCGCTGAGAGACTTGCAGAACAAGGGGTTGATTAGTACAGCGCAAACGGGCGATACCAGTGTACTGCTGAATGAGCTGACGAAAGAGCAGTTGCAGAGCATTGTCGCCGAGCTGGCATCATCAGGAAATATAATGGGTGCTGCTCCGACTAAATCTGCAAAAAAAGCGCTATGGATAGAGTTCGTCCAGACACTGAGTTCAAGTTTTGATCTGACTGGTACATCGGTGTTTGAAGCGCACATGTGTGCACCAATTAAAGTGGATTTTGAATACTGGTTGTTTCTGTTTTTTGGCAAGCTCGGAGGCACTTTACAACAGTTTTCATTACGTGATCTGGGTGTTATGCAAACACGTGAAGGCATCTCGACGGGCAACGCACATTTCTCTGAACTGGCAGAGGCGCAAAGCGCTTATTTTTATCTAAGCCAATGTAAAGGCCTGAATAATTTAGACATAGAGGGTAAGGCGCTGTTGGCTGAGCAGATCTGCCAAGCGCAGGTGCCAGCTGCTGAGGGGCTAATGGCTCATGCCAGGCGAGATGATCTGACACACAAGCTGGCTTGTCAGCTGGAGCCAGATAAACCTGAGCTCGCAATGGCCATGCTTGCGCTTAGTAACCATCCAAAGTCTCAAGAAAAGTATATTCGTGCCTTATATGCCGCCGGGGAACATGATGCTTGCCGGACTCAGCTGGAAGCGGTGCTGTCCTGTCCTCAAAATGAAGAGTTGCTGTTATTTGCCGAAGATTTCTCGGCGCTGAAGTTTACCACCAAGCGTACCTCTGTACTGACAGATATGCTGCGCCAAAGTGGCCCACCTATCGCACTCGATGAGGCCTATGTCGGGTATCCTGAACAAGGGGCAATTGCCTGGTATCACCGCCAGGGCAGCAGAGCTTACCACGGTGAAAACCAATTCTGGCGCATGCTATTTGTTTTAGCCTTCTGGCCTGTGCTTTATGAATCTACAGCCAGTGCGGCAAGTAATGAATTTGATTTAACGCCGCGAAGTTTGAAATATAATCAGTTTTATGAGGTACATAGCGAGGAGATTGAGCAGATCCTAGGCACAATCTTGGATAACCAGAGTTTATTCGATTGGCTGCTGCGTCAGGCCACTGCGCATTTTGGCAAGCCGAACAGGTTGGTCTTTTGGCATCGCTCAACACTGGACCTCGTGTTGATGGTGGCCCAGATTATTCCTGTCACTGCACTCAAAACACACCTGCTCGCAATGTGTAAAGATTTTAAAATGCTCAGGGATGGTTATCCGGATCTGATCTGTATTAATGGCGATGATGTCTCATTTGTTGAGATCAAAGCACCTGGAGATAGTCTCAGGCGCAATCAGCTGGTGACAATAAGGCGGCTCATGGAGTCCGGGTTTAAGGTGGATATTCAGCAAGTTTGCTGGCAGATAGCACCACAACAGGCTTATGTCGTGATCGACGTTGAAACCACTGGAGGTAAGAAAGAGTTTGACCGTATTACCGAAATTGCGATGGTGAAGGTCGTTGATGGTCAGGTCGTTGATCAATGGCAGAGCCTGGTTAATCCAACACGTCGGATCCCTAAATACATCACTGAATTAACGGGTATTAGTAACGAGATGGTCGCAAATGCGCCCCATTTTTCTGACCTTGCTAAGCAGGTAGATGACTTTATGCAGGATGCGATATTTGTGGCGCACAATGTGAATTTTGATATGGGCTTTATTAAAGCGGAATTTGCCCGTCTTGAACAATCCTTTCAAAAGCCTAAGTTGTGCACTGTTCAGCAGGCCAGGAAGTGGTTGCCGGGGCTGAAATCATACGCATTAAATAAAGTCTGTGCTGACTTGGGGATTTCGCTGACCCAGCATCACAGAGCCATGGCCGACGCGCGGGCAACGGCAGAGTTATTTGTGATGATTAACGCTCAACGGCTTGCTCAGCAACAGCAGTCTTCATAATTAAAGGCGTGGAGGGGATGCTTGTTTAAGATGTTTCGTGTACATTTCTCGCCATGTTCTGAGTGAGCTGTCGCTAGCATGTATAAAAAGTATTTTGTGTATTCTTTATTGCAGGTGTCCTGGGGGTTGTCTGCAATACTGATTGTATTCGCCATTACGCCCAGTTTGATTGCGCTGTCCTTACCAGCCTGGTCTACCCCTGTGTATCTGTTGCTCTCCAGTGCCATCGCATTTGCAGTGTATGGAAGAGACAAAGCGTTGTCTAAAAAAGGCACAGAGCGCATTTCGGAACGTGTGCTTTTAATCGTGTCTGCCAGCGCATTACACATGGCGACTTTGCAGATCATGTCGGTTTTAAGGCATAAAACCATCAAGCTTCCATTTTTACTAAAGTTACTGACTCTGCATCTGCTTCAGGTGATTGTTTTTGTGTGTGTGCTGATCAGCTATTTGATGTAAAGACAAGCGCTGAATTGAATCTGTCTGGGGTCAGGAGAGGAGAGTGACAGGCAAAAGCCTGTCACCAGTTGATCAATTGAGTTTTAAGTCAAAGTCGTAGTCCAGCTCGTCCATTAAAGACCAGCGATGCTGTTTGTTTTGGGTTCCTTTTCCGAGGATCCAGTAGTTATAGCTTTTATCTATTTGTCCCTGGCTTTTCTGTATGGTCAGCCAGGCGTCAACATAACTGAGGATATCCAGGTTGCGTTTCGCAACAGCAAAGCCCACCGGGTATTTCAGCTGAGCCCCTTTAGGCACGACCACACCAAATTCGGGGTAGAACATGCTCCAGGCAAATCCCGCCTCTGCGCTGATCACCATGGCATCGAACTGTCCGTCAGACTCGAAGAAGGCCTGGTGGTTAGATAGTGCAGATACCTGAATATGCGGATATTTTTTTGCTAAATCCTGCATTAATGGGGTGTACTCAACGTGTGCAAGACGCAGTCCGTTGTAATTTATTACCTGCTCTCGGGTTGCCAGCTGTTTAAGCCGGTGGTCTTTGGCAATTAGGGCCAACTGCAGTTCCAGGACAGGATCACTAAATCTGATCTGGCTGAGATCCGCCACGTTGATTTCCAGCCCCGACATAGCAATGTCAAAGAATCCTTTGTTCAGATATTCTGCAAGCTGGGCTTTTTTAAAGGGAATAAACTCAACTTTGACATTCAGATCTGCCGCCAGTTTGTGTGCCAGACTGATATCAAATCCGACTAGTTCACCTTTTTGATTGAAGTAACTGAATGGAACGTTATCGACCAGGTAACCTACTCTCAGTAAATTCCGTTTTTTGATCACCTCTATGTTCGTCAAAGACAGTTCGCCGCTTTGATAGGCTTTAGGCACATGATTAAGTACTTCCGCGGGAACCCGATCAGAGACCACCATATTGGCAATGATCTCATCCGCTGCCTGAGTATCACGGGCCAGATGGTTATTGGCTGTGAAGCTCAGCAGCATAAAAGCGGGTAGCAGGGCGCTGAGCAAAGTCAGGTAATACAGGGAGCGTATCCGCTTTAAATGTAGCTGACGCTTAGTATAAAATATGCTCAGTAGCACAAACGAAAAGATGTAAATCACAGTTGTTGGCGACACTATTTTAGCCGTCAGCACTGACATCGATAGATAGAGCTGATAACTGTCTGCCGGAATTTTCAGGCTGTCCAGCAGGTAAGGGATGGCGATATGTACGTTTGCAAAATAGCTCAGCATGGCAGACAGCGTAACGTTGGGGATCTGTTCCAGGGTAACCGGGCTGCCGGTAAGCCAGGCTGCAAAGGTAACAAACATCAAGGTTGTGAGCTTGCCTAGACTCGGAAAAGTATAGGCAATGGGCACCAGCACCTCTGCAATGTGATCTGACTCTTCATCACTGCGCTTTATTTTTGCCAAGTGCGCTTTTACCCCTTCAGTGATCACCGGAAGGACAATAAATACATTGCCCGTACTGAATGCGGTGATCCAGGCATTGCGCATCACCATAATGAGGTCGCGATACTTTACCGGGGTTAGTGCCGCGACTAGCATAGGCAGCAAGGCAAACATCAGATAAACACCCAGACAAGTGACCAGGACCAGATAAATCTGCAAGTTGTTTAGCTCTTCCATGCTGATTGTGCCGGCAGTGCTGGCTGTCATCGCAAAGATCCCGATAGGAAAGAGTTTGATGATTTTCTTTGAGATTAAGGACAGCCCTTGCCCAACAACTTCTAACACATCCAGTAGGTTGTTCTTTTTCCCGTTGGAAATTAATGACAGCCCCAGTGCAATACAGAATATGACCAGTGCTGGCACATTGCCTTCAGCCATAGAAGCAAAAGGGTTAGCTGGAATGTACTGACTGACAAAGTCAACGTCGGGGGCACTGGCGACCAATGCAGGAGAGAAAAAAGTGCCCGCATCATGGCTGGGTAAGGTAAGCGAAAACGCCCAGATAGCAGCCAGACCAACCAGCCAAAGGCTGATCATGACTGTGGTCGCCTTAATTAAAATAGACTTAACCTGATCCGGGTTAAATTTGCCCAGGCCGACCACCAGGCTGACGACGATGTAAGGGAAAATGGTGATCTGCATGAGTTTGACAAACCCTTCGCCGAGTGGCTTTAAAAATGCCACCCGTTCACCAAAAATAAGGCCACACACAATACCTAATAACAATGCCCAGAGCATCCAGTTAATGCTCCTTAACCAATCGATAATGAGTTTCATAATCCCCATGTGCGCAATAAAAAAGAGCGAGATTATATTGAGGTTAGCTGAAATTAATCTGAATGCTTCACTGACATCTGAGGATTTTGCAATTGTAATACCAATTTGGTTAATTAAGAGTTCTATTTTGAGGCGAGAAAATATAGTCGATAACCAGGTAAAAATTTTGCTATTTAGTTGTTCTAAATGAGAAATTTTTAACGCTGTTAGCGTCATATTTGCTCCTTCAAATAGACCAGGTATTAAGTGAAATTGGTATAACTGGCTGAGGAGCACAATGCTTTAGGCTGGACCTCTGTGACCTCGTCTTTGAGGAGAGGGCTAAAAAGCATGTTGTATAAGTCTAAACTTCGATAAACAAAGGCTTCGGCTGTGTGCTCGCATGATTACGAGCACTTTTTACTTACGCCCAGTCTGACAGAAAGTCTAACCTTACTGGATTACAGCTGATAATCCTCGCCATTTTTGGCGCGATAGCATTTACGGTCTTGCTGTGTGACTAAGGCATATTGCACGCCGGAAACAAAGCTCATCCACATACGGCTGCCTGCTTCACCTTCTCCGGTTACGGCACTGAGGGGGGTTTCGTACTGAACATCATTCAGATGAGCTCGGTCATAATGGCGAGGCTCACAGCCAGTGTCAAAACTCAGTTCTATATGCATGCCATCTGCTTTTTTCAGCAACAGTGCACTGGGAGATTCACGATGACCGCATAAAGCAACGAATTGCTTAGAGTTTTTGAGACCACAATGTTGGCCATCGGCAAAGAACACCATTAAATGGTTGTAGTAAACGACGTAAGAGCTTACTTCTTTATGAGAGCCGAATTCTAAAGGACAATGCTGATCCAGATACTGTTTTGCAACGGTCAGCTTTTGACATTCTGTGCTGATGTTTTCTAATTCTGTTTGCTGAATTTGTGCTTTCATGTGTGTATTCCCAGTTACCAATGTTACCCGATATAAGCTTGCCTGTGTGCGGTGACGGCTTAATTGCCGGTCAAATCACCTGTTGTCGTCACAAGGCAAAATATCGCTACTATTATTAATTACCTGCTTAGTCCCGGTGGGGCGCAGAAGCTTCTGTTGACAAATTCAGTGTATGAAAAAAAATCGATAAATTTCACAAAAAGAATTTTACAGTGTAAATTTTACAAAAACTGGTCTGACCATATGCTGTGGCATAGTAGTGAGGTATAGCGTTCAGACACTTTACAGACGTAAACAGGAATGAAGCGGTGAAAAAAAATTCAGAACTCATGAGAAAGTCACACTTTCTGGGCACCAAAATTCGTAATTTACGCAAGCGAAACCATTTAACCCTAGAGGATTTATCTGCCCGATGTGTCCGCTTTGATCCACAATCAGCGCCATCGGTATCCTATTTGTCCATGATCGAGCGAGGTAAACGCACCCCCAGCAGTGATATGCTTGAGAATCTGGCTGAAGTATTTCAGAAGCCGGTAGAGTGGTTTTTGGACAATGAGCCGGAAGTAAATGAAATTACTCCACAAAAAGGTCGCCATGGTGGGATCAGTGGCATGGCATTAGAGCCTAACTTTCTATTCGACAATGAAATCTTGCAAATAGCCATTCCAGAAATGTTGTCTCAGACAGGGATCAGTGGACGTCAGTTTGCTCATCTGTTGATTCGGGCTCATCAGGAACACCACCAGAATCATTTTCCGGACCTTGAACGTGCCGCAGAAGAGGTCGGCGGCAAAGATCTCTATCTGAATGCAGAAACCCTGCTGAGCATGCTCAAAGCACAAGGGCTCGTGGTGCACTGGTTTGATGAAGCGCCAGGAGAGGTTATCGATGAAAGTGGACACATGTTTCAGCGTGTCATTACCTCTTACTTTGCGCCGCCGAATGAGGTGCATGTCAATCGCATGTTGCTGCAAAACCAGCCCAGACTTAAATACGATTTGGCCGTACATCTGGGGCATGCGGTGTTACACAACAGAGATGGACTGCAATGTGTGCTTGGTTCTGGAGGAGTGAGCGGTGGGACCAATGCGGATGAGTCTGCACCAAATGCGCAGGATATCCTCTCTGCATGGCATGATTTTGAGTCCAGCTTTTTTGCCGGTGCATTGCTGTGCCCGAAAGTAGCTTATCGACAGTTGTTAGATTCTTATGGTTATGAGACGCACATACATCAGGCGCTGGGGATCTCTCCCTCGGTAGCAATGCGCAGGATGACCGTTGCTTCGCCTTACCCACATTGGCATTATTTTGATGCCTATTTACCTGGCAAACTGAAAGCGGTATATCGCGGCAATGGTATCCCTTTGCCCTGGGGAAATATGCGTAGCGTCGCAGATCCATGTCAACACTGGGCTGTGTTTCGTAAATTTCAGGAGCAAGCTATGCAAGCCAGCGCGCAACTGTCGGTGCTCAATGTAAACAATCAACCCCGGCTTTATTGCTGTGAGTCTATCAAGGTAAATGATGTGGCGGATAATCCACATGTGCTTTGCGCCGGAATAGACTTAAATCCGGCGATCGCAGCACAGGGGCTGGATGCGAATGAAGTGGTACAAGAGTTACAGGCACTGTGTATTAAGCAGGGTGGTGCGAGTGTGGTACCCTGGCATTTGAAAAAACAATTACAAAGTGTAGCTAAAATATTAAATATCAACTGGATAGAGCGGGGAATAGCGAATGATGTACGTGTGATTTGTACACGCGGTAAAGCTTGCCCCCGACAACCTGGTTGCTATGACTAGCGGATAGAGATAGCAATCTCTACTTCATCACTTTGGTGATAGATTTCTATATCCTGGTGGTAGGCACGTTGATATGGGCAGTCACTTTGCTCGAAGTAGCGCCAAACAAGCTCCCACAGGCGAATGACTGTTTGCGGCATGTCGCCCTGGGCCGCAAAACTCAGGTATCGTCCGCCATCTAGTTGCTGGATTTGCAGTGTTTTATCTGTATCTGCATGTGCCATCAATACAGATGCATCGCAGGCAACCATAGCGTCGAAGTCTCCATGATGATCTGACTCATAGCCCGAATAGATACCATAGAGTGTGCTGCCTTCTTGTAATAAAGGGGTATATTTTTGACTAAATGTTTGCCAAAGCTGGGCTATTTGACCTTCTCCTTCGGTCTGCTCGTGATGATTATTGGTGCGGGTGCTGATCCCCACTATTTGGCGTGAATTGAACGTTTTAACTTCCATTAGATTCCCTGGTTACTCGTCGTATGTCGCGAAAATTGCTTTACTCCGAATATCTGTCCCTGTCTTCTGATACAGTCACCCATTTAGCATGACTATTAGCCTTTCCCAAGAGAGGCGGAGAGTGCAATTTAAACCAATCCACATAATGAGATAACCAATTTTGACAAAGGTGCTCGTTGTGATAACCGGGTAAAAAAGTGGCGAATCCAGGCTTGTATGACAAGTTAAAACTGAGACGCTTTTACACAGTGACCAGCAGATTTAATCCCTCATATCGGTCGCACATTAAGATAGATTAGTATTATATGTATATTTAATAGTCACTTAGACTATTAATAAGGCGGTCGAATAGTAACATAGTGTGGGTTTTAGGCAAGCCACTGGGAAATAAAATATCCATAATGATAATTTGATCAGGGACCGCAAGAGTCCCCATAGTGATGATTTTGTCACTCAATACTATTGACCACGCCAATCCCAGTCCGGATAAAAAACGCCGTTCACCGTTGCATTGTGACCTGAGATGATAGAGTTTGGCTTGTCAACGGGCTGCCACCCAGTCGCTGAGGAGTGTTCCAACTCGAATACTACATTACCCCATAGCCAGTAGGGTCCTGTGATGTTCGATTGTCTATATGCTGCGAACAGAGTTTGACCACCCATCATGATTTCTTTAACCGAGCTTTGGTTGTTCACTTCAGCCACGCCTTTGCTCCAGATTTTAAGAAGTGTAATGCTGGATTGGTTGTCACCCAGAAAATAGCCGTTACCTGACACTTCGACATCATCAAATTGATTGCTGCTGGTTGAGCGGGCCATGGAGGTATCGGTGACGTTCAATGCTACCTGACGATTGCCCTCCATGAGGTTTGCCGCTGAACTTCCGGATACCTTCAACTGTAACCCTTTGTGGTTTTTCACATAAAGCGTGCTGTTTTCATCTGCAAGGAAGGGGTAAAAAGGGGCTTTGGGGTCAAAAATATGCGGTGTTTTAAGGCCATCTATTGTGACGGTTGCATTGGCGTCAACGTGCAATGACAGCGCGTTTTCAGGTGTGTCGATTGCAAAATTACTGAGTGTGGATACCGCTGATTTGATGCGTATTGCGCTTTGCTGTTCATCGCTGTCGCTGAGCTTGACCGACGCTGTCTGCTGATCCAGACCCGTTAGTGTGATCCCATCACGTTCGATGAGAATTGGCCCCATGCACTGACCCGAAAATTCGACTGTCATGTCAAATGACAGGGCGTGAAGGTAATCGAGCATACGGCTGAGTGCCAGCGGATCATGTTCACACTTTACGGTGACGGTGTGATGGGTGCCACTGAGTGCCAGTTCTGGGGTATTTTCCGCGTTGATTGGATGTGCCGTAATGGTGCACGCACTGAGAAATAACGGGATCATAGCTCGGGTAAGTGTATTTATAGGGGTCATTCCTGTGGCCTTACATGTTGTTTTAATGAAAATAAAATGTAGCGCCGGTGATGTGGTTGGTCAATTGTTTTGACTAATTTGTTTGGCAAAGAGACATTGGTAATTAATAGTTAGGAAATCTTATTCATTAAATCAATAATCTATGCCGGGCCTTTTGACCCGGCATCAGGGCTTAGTTCATCAGTTGGCGGATGAACTTAACAGGCGCACTGCCGTAGCTGAGAAATTCTTCATGGAAAGCTTTGAGATTAAAGTCCTTACCTAATTGTTTCTTTTGCTCATCGCGCAGGTCGTAAATTTCGCGGAATCCGCTGTAATAACTGGTAAGCTGAACCTGACTGAGCGTTGCCCGGCGCCATTTTCCCTCGGCTTCGGCTCGTTCCTGGAACGCACCGTTCATAAGCAGATCCAGACCTGCCTCTTTGCTGATCCCTTTAACCTGAATGCCATAATCCAGGATAGTATTACAGATAACACGCAGGTTCCATTTGTAGTACATGAGCCACATTTCTGGCTCGAAATCACCGTACCCTTCTTCCAGCATCATGCGTTCTGTATACACAGCCCAGCCTTCAACCATGGCACCATTGCCAAAGATGCTTTTCACCAGTGATGGAGAAGTATTGGAGTAAACCAGCTGGGTGTAGTGACCTGGAACTGCTTCATGAATATTCAGAATTTGTAAAATCCAGTGATTGTACTCACGTAGCATAGAGCCAGCCTGCTCATCCGTCAGTCCATCCAGAGGCTCCACGTTATAGTAGGTGTTCTCTTTTTTCTCGTAAGGTCCCGGTGCAGAAATCGACGCCAGCGCAAAGCCGCGCATATAATCCGGTGTCTGGCGCACAACCAGCGGTTTTTCAGGATCTAATGTCAGTAAGTCTTTTTCCATCACAAAGCGTTCCAGTTCAGGGATCTGGCGTTTGATTTCGTTAACAAACTGAGACTTCTCGACATGGCGCTGAGACAGGTGTTTGATTAGCGTAGCTATGGCTTCGGCATCATTTTCGGGGCGTGTTGTATTCGGAAAATACTTGGGCCAAAGTTGCTCGGTTAACTTGATCATTTGTGCTGTTACGCGGGCTTTGTCTGCAAGTGCCTTTTGGTACATTTGCTTGGCGGTATAACCCGACTGAATATCAAACGCAAATTTCTCTTCGTAGAGTTCCTCACCGATCCGGAAGCTTCGGGCTTTGCCAGTTGATTGCATCTTTTTCTCAACCGCAGTCAGAAAATCGATGTAGCCATGGATGGCTGTTTTGGCATTCGCAAAGCGTTGTTTGAATTCTGCTTTTTCTGTTTCGCTAAAGGTGCTCAGCGCATCGACCCGGGTCAATAAGTCGTCTGTTAAAACACTAAATGCCCCATTATTTTGCTGGATACCGAGCTGGGTATATTCCAACGTCGGATCCTTGATATTTGCTTGTGCAGCGCGATAGTACCCAGGTACATAATTGAGTCGATTAAAGACCAGACGAAGTTTCTCATCTTCAGACTTAAAGCGGCTGTTCAGAATGGTCGCGAAGCCGTACGAGACATTGTAGCGACTGGGGTTCCATTGCCAGCTTTTGAACTTTTCGATTTCCCAGCGGGTACTTTTGAGTCTGTTTTCTATCAGGTGATAGTCAATTTTCAGGCTGGCACTGAGCTTTGTTACGTCAAAAGCGTGTAGTTTTGCCAGCTGCGCATCTATAAAGGCCAGGCTGGCTGCGCGGCTCGCAGCATCCGGGATGGTGATGACATCATCATATTTGCCATAGCCATAGTACATGGATTGTTCGGGATACTGTTGCCAGAATTGTTCAATAAACTGCTCTGAGAATGTTTTGAAAGCGGTTTCATTGGTTTGTTGACTGGTTACTGAACTGGCTTGCTTGGCATCTGTTTGAGTCGTTGTCTGAGCACAACCAGCCAGTGCAAAAATGGCTGCCAGAGAAAGGCTGAGCGCCGTTTTTTTCATTCGCTTGTTCCTTTATTGTGATTTTCCATATCATAACAAGATTTCGCATTTTTTGCCTGCTCAGGGCTGTCTATGAGTACTGCCCCGTTGCCCGCCTGGGCTACCATATCGTCCGGGTTATATATCGGACAGCGGCTCATAGATAAGCAACCACAGCCAATACAGCCGTCAATCATGCTGCGAACTCGCTGCATATAAGCAATCTTTTCATCTAGTTGGGTGCGCCAAATGCTGGACATTCTGGTCCAGTCATCTTTACTAGGTGTGTCGCTGTGGGGCAAAGACATTAAGGTTTGTTTGATTTCAGCCAGTGTGATGCCCATTTTCTGGCCAGCTTTAATAATGGCGATACGTCGCAAAACATCTTTTTTGTAACGCCTTTGATTGCCGTTATTACGCCAGCTGCGGATCAGCCCTTTGTTTTCGTAAAAATGAAGTGCAGAGACGGCAACATCTGCACGCTTAGCGACTTGCCCAACGCTGAGTCTGGGCTCATCTCGTTCCGGTGTATCGATTACGCTCATTTGAATGCTTTACCTCAATCTTAGTTGAGGTTTTAGACTAGCAGCAAATAACACAAAGGAGAACCGCGATGACGTCCATTATTCTTTATTCAAGCTCAAACAAGCAGGGCAATACTGCACAGTCGGTGCGAGCACTGGCGCAACAATTACAAGCCGATGCTTTGTACCTGGATGATTATGAAATACACGATTATTGCTATAATCACACCAATAAAGGCGATGACTTTCGTTCATTGTTTCGCACATTGCTGAGCTATGATCATATTGTTTTTGCATCCCCTGTATATTGGTATGCCGTTACACCGAGAATGAAGGCATTTTTCGATCGCATAACCGATTTTATGGATGATGAAACACTGCGGCCTGAGCTGAGAAAGTTGCGTACCAAAGAGTTCTCCATATTATCCAACTCGATTAATGACACCGCGCCTGTGTGTTTCACTGAGATGATCCAGAAAACCTGTGAGTATCTCGGGATGACCTGCCGTGACCGAATTCACCATCAGTACCCTTATGAGGGGGACAAATAAAATAAGATTTTTTGATTAAAAAATAGGCGTTAATTATTTCACTAAACTAAACTGTTGTTGCTGTGGCATGGTGATGGGGTCGACTCTTGCTGTGCCAGAGTAAATATCAGTAACCGTCTAAACCAGGAACTACCATGAAGATATACAAGCTGCGCAACTGGCTTGTCATATTGTCTGTTTTCATACTTGCCTCCTGCCTGGGAGATGATGACGACAATAACAACACGCCAGATCAAACTGCACAAACCACTGAAATCAAAGTGAGCCCGGCATTGGGATTAACCAAAAATGCAAATGTCAGGCTCATTTTACTCGCCACTAACACGCCCATTGAAGGGGCTACGGGCAATACCGGAGAGACAGGTGTTGCTACCATTACATTGGCTTCTGCCATTACCGAGCCGTTTATCGTTGAGGTATTGGGTGGAGGCGATGCCGAGTACTTCGATGAAGCCAAAGGGGTTTTTCTGACCCTTGGCGCCGATACGACGCTTCGCGCCGTACTAAGCTCTTTCCAGTCTGAGGTAGGGGTGACAACACTCACCGAAATCGCCGCAACTGCTATTTTAAATACCGGCGCGACCAGCGCTGAGGCCATTAATCTTGTAAATGAACAGGTTCGTGTGGCATTGGCCCCGGCACTGACAGATATTACAATGCCTCCTCAACTAATTGATGCCGCCAGCGGGGTCACAGCGAGTAGTGATCAGGCCGGTATATATGCGGTCTCTTTGGCTGCACTAGCACAATTGGGCAGCTCTGCGAGTTCACCAGCGCTGGCAATTATTGATGCATTGCGTGCTGACTTTTTAGATCTCACCATAGATGGCAAGGTAGGCGATCAGGCTTTTGAAGCTCCTTTGTATAATGCCAGTAATTTTATCAGTGAGTACACCAGTGCAATTCAGGCGTATGCACAGCAAGTGGGTTTAACCGACGACCTGAGTGCGACGTTTTCCCTGGACAACATTAAAAAGACTCTGGAAGGGTTGAGTGACATTTTTGCCAGTTTGGATCTTGGGTCTCTCGAATTGGATTTTGTTCCCGGTGGGTTATCATCTGGTTCCGGCGGAGATTCTGATGACGACGACAATGATGATAACAACGGCAATGACGGAGAAGGTAATACTTTAATTATTACTGGCTCTACGACTGTGGCGGGTGTTACGACCGGAATCAAAGAGATTAAAATTCGCAACGTACCTGCGCCTGATCCCAACGATCTCGAAACCATTAGAAAACAGATTGAAGACTCATTAGCTGAGCTAGAGGTGAACGACCTGGCGTTTGAGCTGGTGAGTAGCTCGGATACTGAGATTGTCGTTTCTGTGCGTTACTCTGTTACCACTCAGGGAGTCACTGTGACATCAGACCTTACTTACACCTGGACGCTGACCGGAAAAGACGATGACGACGATGATATGGATGATGATGTCATGTTGCCTGAAGTGCTCAAAGGTAAGGTGTTTGATATGGTGTTTATGCTTTCGGAAAGCGGCAGCAGCTATGCCGATGGGCAAAAAGTACGGTTCACATTCTCCAGTTCAGGCATGATGTTTATAGACACGGATCCAGAAGCCGGTAATGGTGACGAAATGTCGCTTGATGATGTCATGATGGAAGGCAGCGAATACGTTTATAAAGATGACGGGTTTATCTACAAAGTGTCGGTGACTGAAACGGGGCTGAATGAAATCAATTTGTTTACCATGGAAAATATGTTTCTTGGTTCGTTCACTATTGATGGGGGCGACGAAATTGCTAACCTTGAATTAGTCACCGCAAGAGCCGGGGAGTATAGAGTTGTAGGTGAAGGTCATTCACGCGGCACTGTGGTGATTGGCTCAGATGGGTCTATCGACTTTGACACAGGTATCAGTTTTGCCCAAAGTGATATTGTGATTATTTATGATCGCACTAATCTTGAGGAAGAGAAGCGTATACAGGTCAGTTACGGTGCGGATAATAACGAACCGTTAATTAACTTGTTCTTATCAGCAGATGGTAGCACCATCACCAGTATTCAATATCGTATCCTAAAAGATGAGGTAGATATTATGGTGACGGTTGAAGGTACCGTTACTGGTGGAGGCGGTGGTTAATCAGGCTAACTGTGATAAAGCGGGTGAGGGCCCGCTTTATCTTTTTATGTATTGGCCTGGTTCAATACCAATTTCACTTAATACTTGGTCTATTTGAAGTAGCAAATAGGACGCTAACAGCGTTAAAAATTTCTCATTTAGAACAACTAAATAGCAAAATTTTTGCCTCGCCTGCATGGACGTAGGTGCCTCAGCGATAGCAGGACGCGAGAGCGGTGTTTTCGACCCTGTTTTCTCGCCTCAAAATAGATCACTTAATTAAGAAAATTGGTATAAGCAGGCCGACTGCCTGGTGTGATTACCACTTAAACAGTTTACATCTTTGCTGGGTATTGCCCTGATAATTGGAAACTACAATAGGCCCAACTTTTGACTCACGGATTGGATCAAAGCTAAATGTATTCATGTTAACGTCAATCGTCCCGTTGCTATCCAGCTTATAGGATACTTGCAACTTAGTGCTGCCGACTTCAAACAGGCTTAAAAACTCATTGTTCAGCAGGTACTGGTCAATGACTACGCCATTGTTTTCATCAATTGCATAATGGCCCAGGTTTTCGTTGAGTGTCAGCAAGCTGTAGTTGCGAACGTTTTTGCGTGCGCCTTCTCCGTAGGTCACAATCCAGTCTGCCTTGTTATCGACGGATGCGCCAACCTCAAGTGACATTGGAAATTGATAAAGCGTGCCGCGAGCCGGTGAGATCACTTCACACTGACCTTTGTAATACCCTTGCCATTGCTCAGCTGAAGCCTGGGCCGTTGTACTCAGCATTGCCAAAACCGAGAGTGCTAGAGAAGATTTAATCATCTTATTCATATTATTTTCCTTTTTGTTAGTGTGGTTTACCCATTCAAGGTAATTACATCTTTTTTAAGATGCAAGACGGTATGTAATGGATTGTAAATGGGTTGCATCTGGGGTGTTTTCATGTGTAATTAATTTGTGTATATTAAAAGGTTTTTTGCTTTGTTTTTAGTAAGAGCTTGTTATGATTGAATTATCTGAACAGCGAATTACAAAAAATCTCTAACCTGGAGGACTGTATGTTAATTAAATTCTGGCTGAGCTTGTTTGCTTTGCTGTGTGTGATGCCCAGTTTGGCGCAGCCGATAGAGTTTGGCGGTGGTGCTGACAAAACTAACATTATTGATGCCGCACGTTTATTAGCTCAGGCGCAGCAATATCATCAAACTGATGTCACGGTGAAAGGGGTTGTGACAAAGGTGTGTAAAAAGCGCGGTTGCTGGATGACACTCAAGGTCGAAAAGGGGGAGCTGATCACGGTGAAAGTGCGTGATGGTGAGATGGTGTTTCCGATGGCGGCGATTGGTAAAACTGCGCTGGCAACAGGCCGGTTTGAGGTGTTTGAGTTGACGTTAGAAAAGTCGCGTCGCTATCTGGCTCATAAAGCAGAAGAAAACGGCGAAGTCTTTGATTCTAAAGCTTTGAAAAAACCAATCACGGTATACCGGTTGAAACCCAGTGCAGTGACAATTCTCTGATCAGGCGCTTGATTTACTCCATAATTTTTCCACTGTTGTGTGCTGTAATTAAGGGAATAGTTTGTTATACCAAAAAGGCCACAAAGTGACTGAAGACAGTAATTATGGACTCAAGCCCGTTCCGGAATCCGCCAGAAAAGGTGGCATAGCATTATCCCTATTAATGCTGGGGCTGACGTTTTTCTCCGCCAGTATGTGGACAGGGGGAACCCTGGGGACGGGGCTCTCATTTAACGATTTTTTTCTCGCGGTTTTCATTGGTAACTTGTTACTCGGTTTATATACAGCCGCGCTTGGTTACATCGGGGCCTCGACCGGTCTGTCTACACATTTACTGGCGCGATTTTCATTCGGTATCAAAGGGTCATGGCTACCTTCTTTGCTTTTGGGTGGCACTCAGGTTGGCTGGTTTGGCGTTGGGGTAGCTATGTTTGCTATTCCTGTTCACAAAGCAACTGGCATAGATACCAATGTGCTGATCATAGTGGCGGGTCTTGCCATGACAACGACTGTGTATTTTGGTATCTCAGCGTTGATGGCGTTGTCTGTGATTGCTGTGCCGGCTATTGCGTTACTCGGGGGGTACTCTGTATGGCTGGCGGTGCAGGATGTTGGTGGGATCAGTCAATTGCAATCGCTTGTACCGACAACGCCACTGCCCATCAGCGCAGCAATTGCACTGGTGGTTGGGTCGTTTATCTCCGCGGGCACCTTAACCGCTGATTTTGTTCGCTTTGCCCGTAAGCCTGCGAGTGCCGTATTAATTACGCTGATTGCGTTTTTCCTTGGAAACAGTCTGATGTTTATTTTTGGTGCGGCGGGTAGCGCGGCAACCGGAGAGTCAGATATCGCACAGGTATTGATGTTACAAGGCCTGTTGTTGCCCGCAATTGTTGTGCTGGGCCTGAATATCTGGACCACCAATGATAATGCACTGTATGCATCTGGACTCGGATTCGCCAATATTACAGGCTGGTCAAGTCGTAATCTGGCAGTGCTTAACGGCATTATTGGTACGCTTAGCGCATTGTGGTTATACAACCACTTCGTCGGCTGGCTGACTTTTCTGTCTGCCGCGATCCCCCCAGTTGGGGGGGTGTTGATCGCAGATTTTGTTCTTAACAGGAAGCGCTATCACGCGTTTGAGCACATGCAATGGCAAAGTGTGCGTTGGAGCGCCATTGCTGCGGTCGCTTTGGGTGTGCTGGCAGGTCATTTTTTGCCTGGGATTGTTCCGTTAAACGCAGTATTAGGAGCTGCCGTGAGTTATGGCATTTTTTCTCGCTGGGAGAAGTAGTTAATGCGCTGAGTACAGCGGGAGGCGAGGTGCAGATTGATACGTAAACTGATACAATCCACGCCTCCTAACTTTGTATTTGGAAATTCATGGACGATTCTGCACGCGTTTTCAACACCCGAATTCTACTCCCTCTGCTTGCCAGTATTGTGGCAATTACGCCGCTGGCAATCGATATGTATCTACCAGCAATGCTGGTAATTGCAAACAGTTTGGGCACAAGCATGCCGCAAGTGCAGCTCTCGCTGAGTATCTATCTTGCAGGTTATGCGCTTGGCATGCTGGTATATGGCCCCTTGGCCGATCAGCTTGGAAGGCGTAAGCTAGCCTTATTTGGACTGGCTGGCTTTGCGCTGAGTTCATTTTTGTTGGCGTTCAGCAGTGATATTTTGCATCTTTGGGGACTCAGAGCGACTCAAGCTTTTACCGGTGCTGCTGCGACGGTTGTGGTCCCTGGTATTATTCGTCATATCTATCAGGCTAATACAGCCAAAGGTATGTCTTATGTTTCTATGATCATGATGCTGGCGCCTTTGGTTGCGCCCAGTGTTGGGTCGGCTATTCTGGGCCTGGCCAGTTGGCAATGGATTTTTCTGACCCTGGCAGGTTACGCGCTTGTGGTTATGGTTCTGGCCTATCTCTATCTGGTGGAAGTACCCATCTATAAAAGTGATAAACGTGGGCTTCATCTATTTTTTGATAGTTATGCAACTGTGCTTTCTAATCGGGCGGCATTACCAGATATTGCCAGCTCAATGCTGGTCTCGTTTGGCTTTTTTTGCTTTCTGACTTCTGCACCTTTTATCTATCTTGATTATTTTGATGTCTCAGAGCAGCTGTTTGGTGTGCTCTTTGCCTTTAATGTGGTTGCCCTGATGTTGGGGAGCTTTGCAAATACCCGCCTGGTGCCTAAGTTAGGTTCCAGAAAGATGCTCTATCTCGGATTAGGCCTTGGTGTTGCAAGTGCCACTGCGTTACTAGTATTCAGTCTGTTTGACTTATCCTTGTATTATATGGTGTTTAGTATAGCGCCGCTGATGATGAGTCTGGGGATCATTGCAGCAAATGCAGATGCCCTGATTTTACTGGAATTTGAAAAAAACAGCGGAACAGCAACGGCGGTTATCGGTACTTTACGTTTTGGCAGTGGAGCCTTGGTTGGACTCTTGCTTGCGCTTCTGCATGCAGATAACACATTGCCTTTTGCCGGAATAATGTTTGCGGCTATTTTGTTGACAGCAATGGTGCAATACGGGCGTTTTCGCCAATACAAGGGCTGTCCGGAGTTAGATAACTAAAGTTAGACAAAGCTAAGACTTAGCTCACCTGAAAATGATTATTGTGGACAAGTCAATACTTTTTGTGTAACGTTTTCCTCATGTTTTTGCTAAAAAAACAATAATAATGCAATACATAGCGGAGCTGATATTTGAATTTATTCGGGCTATTGAACTACTACTTGTCTACCCTGTAGCCGAAATTCTTTCTAATGAGAGTGTGTTTGTCGCAACCAATTTATTGATTGCGATTGTGTTCTTGTATTACAAAAAGCGCAAACAAAACAGACGTGTTAACTGGAAAACCCTGAAAGGGGCCTTTCTTTCCACCCGGATCTGGTGGAGTCAATCCAGCCGTATCGATTATGTTTCTTTGATGGTCAACTCTTTTTGCCTGGCCAGTGCTGCGCTGCTGATTGACAGGTACCTGAGCGGGGGAGCGATAAACGACAGTCTGTTTGTATCTGCATGGCTGGAGTCGCTTGTCGGTCCCAGTGAAATAAACGTGTCACCACAAACCTCGGTGGTCATGACCACCGTCATTGCTTTTGTGGTATTCGACTTCTTCAACTACTGGTATCACAGAATTTTGCACCAGTATCCATATTTATGGCGTATTCATAGCCGCCATCATAGTGCGACCAATCTTACGCCCTTTACCAATTTCCGCGCTCACCCTCTCGAAGCGATACTCCGCCTGCCAGTCACCTATTTTGCCAGCATGCTGGTGGCAGGGTTATGCAGTTATTCGCTGGGGAAAGATGCATCAGAAATGTTGATTCTGGGCACCAATTTATTCGCGTTTAGCGTGTTACTGCTTGGCGGTACGTTAGTCCATTCACATATCTTTTTGCGATTTCCACGCTGGCTTAGCTATCTTATCGTGAGTCCGGCTATGCATCAGGTACACCATAGTTGTAAGCCAGCGCATCGCAACAAAAACTATGGCAGTAATCTGGCCATCTGGGATTGGATGTTTGGTACCTTATACCTGCCAGACAGTGCAGAGCCGGTGTTGTTTGGATTGTCACAACACAACCGAACGCAACAGAGTACTCACGCCTTTTTCTTTGGTAATAACATGATTAAACAGGAGGAAAGATGAAAAAAATAGTGCTAGGCACTGCCGTTGTCGCAGTGTTCGGGTTGATGTTAAGTGGTAAAATTGAACGCAGTGCAGACAGTTTTGTGAGTAAGCAAAATGTGGTTGAAAATTATGGAGTCGAAAACTTCAGTTCAGGCCGCTCTCGTGCAAATGGTAACCGTGCTGCGGGAAGTTCACTAGTTAAACAGGGGGGCTGCTCGGCAGTTTTACGTCATGTCGACAGCTGGTTCGGTCTGAGTAAATGTCAGGCCTGAGCATAAAGATAAAGTAGTACGAGTGATAAGTTAAAATGCCAGCCCTGACAAAACGAAACAGCGGCTGGCATAATTTAATTGGCTAGGGATGTATCTGGATTACAGCTTTTTGTTTACCAGTGCATCCAGCTCGGACAGAGAAGCGGCAATCTTTACGCCCGGAACATTCGTACCGATTGTTGCTTCAAACGAGCCTTCAACAGAAGAGCGGAACGAGGTAAATCCGATACGATAGACACCACGGACCAGTGCTTCAGTTGGGTTATTCATAGAGGTTGTTTTACGCAGCAAAGAATTGTAGCTTGCGCCACTTGGGTTAGCTGGTAGCTCACTGCTGTCGTCATTACGGCCCAGGTTTTGTAACACTTTACCACCATCAGAGATACTGTTGCTATCTATGATGTTCATGCGATCCAGTACGATATAAGTGTCGAAGAACTTATTGGCATCCTTCGCCATACCTGGTTTAAAGTTTGCGTGAACAAAGTCGCTGTCACCTGGTGTAGCAACTGCAGGTGAAATCATAGAAACACCAATTTCATCGACTGCCGCAGGGACCCAGACGTACAGGTAGTAGGTATCTTTACCTTTGTACTTGCCTTCCGGTACAACCGACTTATCAACGTAACCGAAGTAGTTACTGTAATTGGCGTAAGGTAGACGCGCTTCTATACCAGCTACACCCTCAGAGACAGAGCTCTTTAAATGTGGACCAGTGCTCATACAGCCTGCAAGAGTGGTTAGCGCAATTAGAGGGAGGATCTTTCCGGATAACTTCATTTTCATTTTGTTGACTCCATGTCACCATTTTTAATTTCGTTCGAATTATAGGCATGTACTGCAGAAAGTAAAACAATTTTTTACACATTTATCATGGAACTAGCGAAAGCGGGTAGTTGGCACCGTTACCACGGCTTATCACGCCGATGGCACAGCCTTTAAGGGGGCTCAAAGCCGCAACACCATAAACGATGATTTCAGTACAAAGTTATCGACCGGAGGCACTGTTAATTTTTAACAAAGTTGTAAGACATCAAAGAGGAAACTAGCAAGATGAGTAGTATTTTTCTCGTTAAAGTATATTGATTCATGTTTTAATTCTATTGTCATTATTTGTTAAAAAATATCAGTTGAAAAGGTAAAATTTAATAATTAGAATCGCCAGCTTATTTTTGGGAAAATAATTTATTAAGGATCCCCGATGTCTGCTTGGCACGTCTTATCGTTTATTATGTTGCTTTCTAGTTCAGTGGTTTCGGCAAACTGTCAGGTCATTGAAGGGGTGAAAGGTGTCAATGTCAGAAGTGCCAGCAGTTCCGACAGTTCAAAAGTTGGCTACCTTAGCCCCGGAGAAAAATATCCCATAATAAAAAAAGATGGTAGTTGGGTTAACTTTTGGTTTGACGGAGCCGCAAGGTGGTCTTTCGCTCCCGGATATTTAAAGGAATCGTCAGGTACTTGCATTTCTCTGCAAGAGAGTACCCAAGTTGTTGAACAAAATTCGCCAGCAAACGTATTAGGGAATGCTCCTGCAGGTTCAATCTGGGTGGTGAATAATCACAATTCTGAGTGGTTGGATATCTGGTTTGGCGGAAAAAAAGGTTGGGTTGCAACAAGTGCATTGTCCCAGGGGACCAAGACGGAGATGCATATTCCCAGTCAACATGCGTTTGTTGGAACCACTTTCAACTATTATTTCCAGAAACCAGAATCAGCGATAGGCGTTACACTAAAAAGTGGGCCTGATGGAATGCGCTATGAGCAGGGTAAGCTTCAGTGGGTACCAGCAAGTGGGAATGTTGGAAACCACGAAATTGAACTGGCATTAGAGTTATTAACTGGCGCTGTTTCGGTTCAGAATATCAATTTAATTGTTCACGATTCACAAACCGCAAATTGTTCTATTGCCGAGAGTATAAAAGGGGTTAATGTTCGTAGCGGAAATAGTTCATCAGACGATAAAGTTAGTTATATAAATGTTGGTGAACAGTACCCTATAATTGGAAGCGAGGGAAATTGGCTCAATATCTGGCATGATGGGCAGCCGCGTTGGTCTTATAGTAAAGGGTATTTGAATACTTCTGATGGTCGTTGTTTAAATACCACTGATTTTAGTGCTGTTTATATGGCACCTGATTCAAACTCTTCACAGCTTGGAAGGGTTGAACCTAACTCGAAATGGGTTGTTACTCAGGAAACAAACGATTGGTACCAAGTATGGTATTTAGGGCAGTCCGGCTATATTGCGAAAGCAAAAGCTTCAGTCATTCCTCTGGAAGCAGATTGGTCATTCATTTCCACTCCGAACATACGTACAGCGCCTCAAACCACTTATTACTACGTACCCCAGCTCAAAGGTCATCATAAAGGTATACGGTTCAACCTCGATGAGGCTCCTGATGGCATGTCGCTGGAGGGTGGAGTGATCACATGGCTGCCATCTGAATCAGACTCTGGTGAGCACTTTGTGACTCTACGAGCGCTAGATTTAGTGGGAAGTGAATTAATTCAGTCATTCTCAATTGAAGTTTCTCAGCTATATGATGAAAAGCAATGTGAGATAGTTGAAGCCGTTAGAAATGTTAATGTGCGCACTGAAGCAAACGGATCCTCGCAAAAAGTAGGTTACATCACAGTAGGTGAACAATATACAGTTCTGTCTGAGCAGGGGAATTGGGTTAATATTTGGTATGATGGAGCCGCTCGTTGGGCATATGGAGCTGGCTATCTTAAGCGTAGTAATGCATATTGCATCACTGCTGAGCAATCAATGGAAGCTCAAACTCTTGCTGAGAACAATAATATTGGTGTTGCTCAAAAAGACTCCAAATGGGTTGTTTTACAAAAAGGTGTGAACACGGTTGTTACTTGGTTCGGAGGGGAATTAGTAAAGTTATTTGTTTCCGACGATACCGATACAACTAATGATAATCTAGCGTTTACCTCCGAACCTCCTTCAGCTGTAGGTGTCAGCCAAGAGTTTAACTATCAAATTTCCAGTAATTGGTCTTTGCCTGTCACGTATGAAATTCTTTCTGCGCCAGTTGGTATGTATATCAGCGAAAATAGGCTGATTTGGGAGCCTAGCTCTGCGCAAATAGGCCAGCATAATGTAGAAATCATGGCTGTTACTACTGGTAACTTAACGGCAATACAAAAGTTTTCTGTTGAGGTAGCTGGGTTATCAGGTGTGTCTTGCAAGCTAGTTGAAAGTATCAGAGGCGTCAATGTACGCGATTTGAATAGCACCAGTGGCAATAAAGTAGGGTACATACAAAGTGGTCAAAGATATGCGTATCTAGACCAAAAAGGTGCCTGGTATCAAATATGGTTTGATGGGGAAACTAAGTGGGCTTACGGACCGGGATATCTAGAGTTTGTAGATGGCGCGTGTTCACATGTTGACCAAAATTCAGGGAACATTGTTTACCAATTTGCCAGTGAAAAAGCACCACAATTGGGAGCGGTGCCTTATGGCTCTCAATGGAGCATATCGACAGAAAATTCAGGGTGGGTAAAAGTCTGGTATGCCGGTCAGGTCGGTTACATTAAAAAAGCCTCTAGAGATCCTCAGCATGATGTGCCAGTGATAACAAGTTTGCCCATTGAAACTGCTACTGCTAATCAAGTATATCGTTATCAAATTGAGTTAGCTTCTCTGGACTCCAGCATTACCTACATTCTGAAAGATTCACCAGCAGGGATGTCTATTTCCGCTGCGGGTCTAATTGAGTGGTATCCAGGTATCAATCAAATCGGCCAGCATTCAGTAACAGTGGTTGCAACCAGGAACGGAAAAGAGGCCCCTCAGGTATTTGCCATAGATGTTGCACCAGAGCCATTTATCACTCAATGTAGTGCTGTAACAGTGAAAAGCGATACCTACATAAAAGCCAATGCAGTTCAAGGTAGCCGTACAATTGGTATTGCTAAAGTAGGGCAGCGATTCCTGCTAGATGAGCAAGAAAATGGTTTCTCTAAAATTGTTATTGAAGATTTGGCAGGATGGGTTCCTCAAAGTAGTTTAGGGGAATCTTTTGGTACGGCTTGTTTGACCGTCATTAGCGAAGGTGGAAGTGGGTATGAAAATCCAGACCTTACCTCTTATCCATTTTTGAGCTCGCTCTATATTGGCTCCAAGTATTTCGTCGTTGACCATCAAGATGGCTGGTATAAGGTGGAGTATCACGACGCTTATGATCGTAAAAGTTATGCCTGGGTGCAGGCAAGCTTTGTCCAAGCGCTGGGGGTGAATAATGCCCCGAAGTTCGTCGACAAACATGTCGTATTGAAGGCCACAAGAGACCAGCTGTTTGTCTACACCCCAATTCTAACCAGGGTAAGCACTCAACAAAAATTCGCATTGCTAAGGTCTCCTGAAGGAATGCAGATCGATGAGGAGAGTGGCGCCATTAGTTGGCTGCCTGATGTTGCAAGTAAGTCCTTGGTTGAAGTTGAGATTAGGGTGTTGGATGGTATTCATTTTGATTTACAATCGATTGAACTCTCGTTAGAGGAGAAAGCTCAGCAATGTAGCATCATTGAAACGGTGGGGAGAACTGGTGTTTTTGATTCTGCAGCTAGTTCTTCAGTGAGGCAGTACATCTCTGCTGGTCAGCAATACGTAATAGTCAGCATGACACAAGAACGTGTCGAAATTCACTTTGACGATTCGACTAAGTGGGTTGAACTTGCCCAGGTACAGCGCATGGATTCTGATCACTGCACCTCTACAGGAGCGCGCAATGTCGAAGTTATACATAAAGAAAGTGAATTTAATGAGGTTCCGTTGGGCTATGCTTCACGAGGGTCTTCTTGGGTTGTAACTAAAGCTCTCGACTCTCAATTTGGTATTTGGTTTGATGGTAAGTTGGGTTGGCTGAATAGCAGAAACGTTACTTCAGTCTTCCCCAAAGCGGTATTAGGTAAGTTTGCAACAATCTTAGCTGGCCAAGCGTTTACTTTATATGGGTTGGATAGTTTCAGCTCAAATGGTCAGGAACTTAAAGAGTATCAATGGCGAATTAACGGGTTGCTTGTTTCAAAGCAGGCGGTCTACGAAGTCTCTGAGCTTCCCGCTGGGGAACATGTTATTACGCTTTCAGTGGTCGATAATAATGGACAAACTCATTCATCAAGTCGCCTAATAAAGGTGCTGCAGCCTGGGAGCCCAATACCAAAATTTACCAGCATCCCAAAAGTAACGGCGATAAGCGGAACGTTATACCACTATCAGCTGCAACACTCGCTCAATGACCACGTTAGTTACGAATTACTCAAAGGGCCTGAAGGGATGGTTGTCAGTCAATCTGGTTTAATAAGCTGGAATGTACCCGGTAATTGGGGAAGCCATCAGATTGAAGTTGCAGCTACTTCACAGGCAGGCACCACGTTAATACAGCGGTATCTGTTGGGTGTATCTGATGACAACAGACCTCCCTCCATTCATAGCAACCCGGCTTTGTCTGCGGTTGTTGGGTATGAATACCAGTATCAGGCAGTCGCTTCCGATACTGACGGTTATATGCAGCTATATCTGGCCTCAGCCCCTTCAGGTATGATACTTGACCGGTTCAATAAAATACGCTGGATACCGCGGGCTGAAGATATGGGGACGCAGTCTGTCGTGTTAGTTGCTTATGATGGTATTGAAACGGTACAACAAGCTTTCACTATTGAGGTTGAGAAGGGCAATGATCAGGATGAGGACGGCATACCTGATGTGGCTGATTTGTGCCTTGAAACGAATTCTGTCGAAGGGTTAGATAGATTTGGTTGCTCAATTGAAGATTTAAATAACAACAAGCTAACAAGCAAAAACAACATACCAAAAACTGGCCAAGCACAAAGTCTTGCGCCATTTGACGACGGGTTTTATCAACAAGGGCGCGAACGGTCTTACGTAGAGTTGCAGGACGGCCTCATCTCCGACCAAAATTCAATGCTGATTTGGGCTGACCTTGCTACTGAACATAGGGCTCAAGGACTGTCTTGGCACTCGGCGGTGAGTTATTGTGAAAACCTAAACCATGCAGGCATTGACTCTTGGCGCTTACCGTTGGAGGAAGAGTTGTTTTTCCTTCTTGATAGAAGTGATTTTAATAGCGGGCTGTTACCAGCAGAATTTAACTCCAGGGGGTCTTCAAAGTATTGGTCTGCCGAGCTGAATACCTTGCTTTTGGGTGATGACTCTACGATTCAATCTGCAACTCAAATCGATCTTAGTACAGGGCTTGCTTATTCACGCAACAATGTAAAGTATGCAAAAGGCAATGCACTATGTGTGACTGGTGAAGTAGCACATCAGCCAAGTTATAAGCAATATGAGTATGGCGTTTACGATCAGAGCAATCTGTTAGTTTGGCAGAAAAAAGCGAGAAGCTCTGACTCCGTTGTGTTGTCATCAGGATGGCATCAGGCTGTTCAATACTGTGAAAATTTGCAAGAGGCTGGTTTTGATGATTGGCGCCTTCCAAATATCAATGAACTATATAGTCTTGCACATGATCAAAGCATCTATGCAGTTCAATTTTCTGAATTGTTCAACAAATGGTCTGATTATTCATTCTGGAGCTCCACAAAAACAGATCACAATAACAATGCTTATCTCATAAAAAAAGATGGTCATAGCTTTATACATGTTACTTATTTGCCCGTTGGGTTAAGAAGCGCAGATATCCCGCAGCGTCAGGGGTTAGTGCGATGCGTCAGAGACTGGCAGAGGCCTAAACTTAAGGTAGATTACAACTCTGTGATCAGATTTGGTGAGCTGCTGCACATAGATGCGTCTGAAAGTGAAATTTATGGTTTTCAACCTGAGATAAGTTGGCGTCTGGCTTGCAAATCAGGGCACCTAGATTGCTCAACAAATATTAGCAGTGAGCATAACCTGATCCCAGATCTGGGTGAATGGTCGCTCCTTGTGACTCTGCGAAGGTTTGGGTTCAAGTACGATTTGCAACTACCTGTTACTGTCATTGCTGATCCCACAAATACCCCTCCGACTGTGGAGGATTTGCACATTATTAAAAGGATCAGCGCGCAAGATGTACTTGGTCACTCAATTGCATTAGATGTTGAAGATCCCGACTTGATATCTCCCACGTGCCCTGAGCCAACTGTTTATTGTCGAGCTCGCCAGAGGTTGCGAGTTGAGGTGGTTGAAATGCCTAAATTGGTTGAGCTGGGTAAGCAAAGTGCAACGGGGAATCAGTTTATACCTTTTGAGTCCGGTGACTGGCTACCTACGACATTTAAATACCGAGCATTAGACTTGGACCGAGATGTTGCTGATGAATTTAAAGTGCGTGTTTATGATGGGCAGAATTACTCTCGTATAGCCACCATAAAGCTGGAATTACGTCATCTTACATTAAATGAGCTAGCCAATTTGGGGCCCGACATTGGGTTGTTAAGCGGGTCAGACTATCTGTTGCAGCCTGTTTTACTGGCACAAGGCGCTGACTATGGAGATGATCTTAAATTCGAGTTTTCGAGTGTAACAACAGGAAAAGTATACGACACGCCAAGCCTGATGCTCACAGATGTTACCGCCGACGATACGTTTCAACTTAATATAACAGATCCACAGGGTAATTTGGCAACGAGCAGTATTCAGGTTGTTGTTGCTAGGCCTTTGCCCTCAAGCCTAAGCTTATTGCCAGGTGAACACTATCGATTCTTTGCTCATAAGTCGACGAACCAGTATGGCAAGCCCGTATTTGGGCAACTTGAGTGGTACATTAATGAGGAACCATGGAGAGGAGTTAATGCTTATTCGCCATTTATGAACTTCGCTAAGCCACCAGGTACCTACAAAGTAAAAATTGTACTGAAAGATTCTCTGGGGAATCCGGATGAATATGTCTCAACAGTAACAGTCACCGATTGGCCCACTGATATTGGGTTATCGAATCTGATATTTACTGAAGGAGAGGCAAACTTTCTTCCTAAGTTAGAGCTGTTTAAAAATTACAGGAATAACTGGGTTGTTGATGGCAAGCCAGTACCCCTTTATAACAGCAGATACAAGTTCGATTATCCTGCTGGACAATATGAAGGCCAGCTACACATTACGGGAGAACTGGGATATAGCAAGGTCTACCCGGTACAAATTACTGTGCAACCAAAAGATAATCCATTGCCGGAAAATCGAGTGGTAGCTGTTCATAAACATGACAGCTATACACTTTCGTTTTCTGATGAAGGAGTCGATCCAAAGTACCATAGGTGCGAAATCACTCGCTTAAGTGATGGGCGTATTTGGGCTGTTAATGAGCTACATATAAACAATATAGTTGAAAAAGAGACCTATCAGCTAAAAGCAACTCACTTCGATGGTATATCTGCTACCGGGCTGATCACTATCGTACCTGCAAGAGCATTTCCTGATGTTATAACTTTGAACCGTTTTGAGACGAAAAAGCTAACAGTGCATCCAGAATATGATGATGCAATTTTTGAACAATATCAATGGTTGTTAGATGGTATCGAGGTAGGAACTGAGCCCTCATTCCTGTTTTCAAAGGATTCCGGTGATTATTCCCTTGAACTGAAAATAGTTGATGCTAAGGGGCAGAGTAAAGTCTACCCGGTAAAAATTACTGTGCTACCAGAGAACATTCCATTGCCGGAAAATCGTGTTGTAGCTATTCATAAACATGATAATTATACACTTTCGTTTTCTGATCAAGGAATCGATCCAAAGTATCACAGGTTCGAAATCACTCGCTTAAGCGATGGACGTGTTTGGGCTGTTAACGAGCTACATCTGAATAAAATAGTTGAAAAAGAAACTTATCAACTAAAAGCAACTCGCTTTGATGGTAAATCAGCAACCGGGTTGATCACAATCATACTTGTAAAACCATTTCCGGATGTTATAACCGTGGATCGCTTTGAAAGTAAAAAGCTATCAGTTCATCCGGATCATGACGGTGCGATTTTCAAGCAGTATCAATGGCTGTTAGATGGTATCGAGGTTGGAACCGAGCACTCATTTTTGTTTTCAGAGGATTATGGCGATTATACCCTTGAGCTGAAAGTCGTTGACGAAAAAGAGCAAAGTTACACATATCGAACAACGCTAAGGGTAAGGGCAACAATTGAAAGCTGTAAACCTAACAGGCTACTTTCCGACGAAAAGCTTGAACAATCAGTGCCAGAGGAAAACATTGATTGGATCGGTGCGACTTATCATCGGGTTGAGGATATTGAGGTTAGTTTTAACAATGCACGACGGCAGGATAAAACAGTTGAAGCAGAACTACACATGCCAGCACAAAGCGTGTGGGATGCGTGGTCAGCTGCAGAAAAAGTACTTTACCTGATTAATGCTGAGCGGACTGCACGCGGTATTGAGGCTTTTTACGGTGTTACCGCAGAGTTTAGCGAAATAACGCAAAAGTTCGCACAGTATTCGCTAGAAAATGACTTGTTTAGTCACTACAGAACTTCAGATGGTGCTACTCCACATCAACGTGTTATTGAGCACTTTCCAGGTTGGGAAGAACACAGTAAGTACTGGGGAGTTAGGGAAGTTCTTGCTCTATCGTCAAAGCGCTTTTTCAGTACTGCAGATCTGTCTTTGGACGAGCAAATCTCAGCCGCAGCCATGCTGGCAGTGTACGATTTTATCTATGCCGACAAGTTTCCTTATACAGGAGAGGCATGGGGCCATCGAAATGCTGTGCTTGGAACTGTCGACTATCCGGCAGGGTCACTGCCACAAACGAGGGGATTGTTGGGCGTCGGCAGTATTGCAGGGCCATTCACCCCAAATGGAGATAAGCCACAGTCAGTGGAATCAATCTGGACTGGGGTTAACCTGGTTAATGTTTCAAAGGCGTGGCCGGAGTTAAGCATAACTCGTGTCGATCATAGTGCTGCTACTCGGTGTGACAAGCCCATTGTACCGCTGGAACCGGTTCCGCAACTGATCGCCCTTGAAGTAGCACCTCAGACTCTTCATCTGGTGCCAGGCATGTCCGAGAAGCTAACTATAACGGCAACTTATAGTAATGGACATTCTGAGCCAGTTAATCAAAGTGTCAGTATGGTTGAGCTGAACAGACGTGTATTTAGCTTTAAAAATGGTACTGTCACCGCGAAGAGCAATGGTATATCCAGCCTTACGGTTCTTGCGGGCGAGGTTGAGTCGAATACTATTCAGATAGTTGTATCTGAAAAGACACAAGATACCAAAGAATCCGAGGGGTTTGCAGGTGAACACCATGAGTTGATTGCTGATAATGCATCAGCAGAGCAATTCCCGGTCAACTTGTTTGCAGTATATACAGGAGAAGTTTTTGATACCAATGATCAACCTTTGGCCAATGCACAAGTCAGTTTTCTGGGTCAGGATGAGTTTGGTAGCGTCAAAACGGACGATAATGGGCGTTATAGCATCGCTGGTATGGCAGGTAAGTCGACATTAGATATCTCTTTGCCCGGCTATTTGAGGGTACAAAGGGAAATTATTGCGCTCAATAAAGAGTGGAATAGCGTTGACAGGGTCACCCTTCAGCCGCTGGATGCGCTAGTAACTTTAGTTGATTTAACTTCAGATGGCCCTAAAGTGCACAAATCTAACCCGGTCTCTGATGAATTCGGTGTACGATCTACATCACTTGTTTTCGAAGAGGTCAATCAAGCTAAGGTAGTAGCTCCTAACGGGCAAACACGAACATTGGATAAAATAGCGGTCCGTGCCACCGAGTATGAAACACCAGAAACCATGCCAGGTGCTTTGCCAGTGGAGTCCGCTTTCACTTATTGCGCTGAGTTGGACATCGCCGGGGTGGCTGATAATGAAAGTGTTCATTTCGATCAACCCGTGGTGATGTATGTAGACAACTTTCTGGATTTTCCTGTTGGTGAGTTAGTGCCTATTGGCTATTACGACCGACAAGAAGCAAAGTGGAAGGCTTCAGAGAATGGTGTTGTTGTCAGACTACTCGACACCAATGGGGATGGAGAAATTGATGGAGTTGACTACACCGGTGATGAGCAACCTGATGATATAGACGGTGATGGCTCTGTCGCAGATGAAAGCAAGGGCATTGAGAACTATGAGGCTGGCAAAACCTACTGGCGCGGTCGCATGTTCCATTTTACGCCATATGATTTCAACTGGTCAGCCCGCTCAGATGGTACTCCTCCGACAGAAGTAGAAGTCCTAACCGGAGACAGTTCT
Organism: Pseudoalteromonas sp. PPB1; assembly: GCF_015356275.1. Lineage (NCBI taxonomy): Bacteria > Pseudomonadati > Pseudomonadota > Gammaproteobacteria > Alteromonadales > Pseudoalteromonadaceae > Pseudoalteromonas > Pseudoalteromonas sp. PPB1. Next base: position 62,483 of record NZ_JACEQV010000029.1, read on the forward strand.
GTTGTAGAAGAGAACGATCAATGCGCAGCCGTTAGTTCTTATATAAAACCTAAAACGTTGGAGTTGCATGAAGATATCAGTATTCTGGGGACTGGTATTACACTCCACTATAATAGTGCCAGAACTTCTGACTTCCATCATATAATCAAATCAAATGTTAGCCGGTTGTCACTGCCGGATGGTGTAATACGCATGCATGCTGTGCTTGAAGTGGCAGGTAACAGGTTTGAGCAGTTGTTTGCCCCGAGTGTGATGCAAAATGTTGAATTTATCTGGGATGGCCGTGATGTTCGAGGGGTCGCTGTTAAAGGAGAAGTCAAGGCACGACTAAAAATTGGCTATGAGTACGCTTCCAACTATGCCAGTGCTGGAAACATAGCCGCTTCCGGCTTAAGGCCTGATCAGGTTCCACCAACCTGGGCACAGTTTGGGAATGAATCATTAGGTGTAACAGGCCGACAAAACATAATCAAATGGAGCGAGTCTGTGATTTCGCTATTTGGATCGCCAAAGAGTGAAATTGCCAATGGCTGGAGTATATCTAATCACCACTTGGTGGATAGTCATGGAAACATCTATCGTGGGGACGGTGAAATTGAAAAGGGTAGTCATGCCTCACCAACCGTCAGCTCCGGATTAAGTTTAAGCGCTGTCGACGGTGATGACGGCTACTATGGCGCACCCGGAAGAGACATTTCCTATGCCGTCACCAAGTATGGTTATTTATACGATATAAACACGCGCTTGAACTGGCAAATCAAAGCGACAGAGCAGACTTTTAGTAAAAGCGAAGCGATTGAATACTGTGAGAGCCTGGATTTTGGTGGACCCTGGGCGGGAAGATGGAGACTGCCCTCAGTCAAAGAGCTACTTTACACCCTAGATAAAAGTGGCCGGGAGCATGAAGCGGACGCCTATACGCTGAACAGCTACAACAATGTTTGGGGTGCAAATACCATTGATGAGGGCCAGAGAAAGCAAGCGCTTTGTGTGGCGGGGCGGGGACTTAATCACGACTCCTGGACAATTATCACTGATGATATGACGCCGTATAACTATGCAATGTTATCAGACTCCTTAAGACTAATAGGCTATAACGATTATTTTCAGCTGTATTGGCAGGACACGCCGGACAACATTTCTCTAAAAATGACATGGCGTGAAGCAATTAATTATTGTGAGACGCTCGAACATGCGGGCATGACCAACTGGCGTTTGCCGACTGCGAATGAGTTACTGATGCAAGGGGGAACAAAAAACTTTTTGTTCAAGTCTCCGGTTGGACATAATGGTGATCCCGATGCGATATGGCGCCCCTATGTGGAGTGGCGAAAGCCCTATTGGAGTTCCACCCCAAATGTCGGAGCGCCGGAATTAGAAGCTTGGGCGATTGAAGTTACAATGGGAACTGGCTATCACGCCTACGGCCAAGAGGAAGAACAGTACCACGTCAGGTGCGTTAGTCCATACCAAAACAGTGTTGTAAGCCCTTACATTATAGAGAATGGTAAACATGTTAAAACCACGGACAAGCTAACTGGCACGTTACTTTCTGCGTTTAGCTACTCAGAAACCACCGGGGAGCTGACGAGTATTCGTGATCGTTTTGGTAATCAGGTTCGCTTGATCCGTGATGAACAAGGAAAAGTGTCTCAGATAGTTTCGCCATCAGGGATGACAACGTCTCTGGATATTGATGAACACAGCAATCTGAGGTCTGTTACCTATCCGGATGGAACAGGCTACCAACTCGACTATCAGGGGGAGTTGCTGAACCATCAGATAGACCCAAATGGTAATGTATTTGAGCGCTTTTTTGACGCACATGGGCGGATCACACGAAGCCTTGATCCTGAAGACGGAGAGTGGCGCTTTTATAGCCGCCTGGATGAAGCGACTCAAGCCAAAATTTATGGATATACAACGGCGGAAAATAATCGATTTGAAGTAAAAGAATCTGCAAATGGGGGAACAGAGACATACTATCCGGACGGCTCTGTAGAGTCGAGCATGCGCTCTTTTAAATTCTATAACAACCGGTTGGTACCAACGTCTCATCAGAAAGTTGGAGGAATGGAGTATCTGGTCCATAGTAAATACGACCCCATTCAAAAAAGAAATGTCCCAAGATCACTAGTAGTGAGATCACCCGGCGGGGTGGAATCCAAAACCGACATCACCAGAAATGGCGATGGTCACGTCGTTTACTTTAATGTGGAGCACAATGATACTCAGAAAGTAACAATGAGGTATCACGTTAATTCTGGTAAATCAACAACAACAACCAGGTTAGGTAGAGAAACGGTTTTAAAACTGGATACTGCAAGGCAAATCCCTGACTATACCGAAGTAGTTGGCTTTGCACCAATCCACTATAGCTATGATGGCTTTGGGCGCTTGATGAAAATATCTCAGGGTGACAGGAGCACCCAGTATTTTTACAGTGGTGGCTACGGACTTCGATCAGGGCTATTAGAAAAAATTGTCGGTAGTAATCTACCGCAAGTAACTCTGACAAGAGACAATGTTGGGCAAGTGATCCGAGCCGTATTGTCGTCCAGCGAACAACAGCAGCAGGCAACAGAGTTTGGCTATGACAACAATGGAAACTTGATTTCAATAACGCCTGATGGGCAGCCAGAACACCAGTTTGCTTATAACAGTATTAATAACGTAACGAGTTATACTGCACCGGTAGCAGCAGATGCCGAGCAAACTGTCTCCAGCTATGTCTATGACAGAGACCGGCGAATTAGTGAGATTACCTTACCCTCGGGAGAAAATATCTCTTATGTCTATGTCAAGGGAATTGACCGTTTAGAGTCCATTAGTACCCCTTATGGTCGATACCAACTGAGTTACAACGAAGTAGGTGATGTAATTCGAGTCAATGCACCTGATGGCAATACGCTCAATTATCATTACGATGGCTTACTCTACACTGGTACGAATTGGTCTGGTGATGTAACTGGCTCATTTAGTGTCAATTATAGCCCGGGTGGCGATGTTGGCAGTGTGTGTGTGAACGACGCCAGCTGTATCGCCTATGGCTACGATCTGGATGGTATGCTCACATCGGCTGGTAATCTGACTTTAAACAGGGCGCTAGATAAAGGCGGTGTTATTACCGGGACTGAGCACTTTGATATTCAACACCACATATCGCACAACCAATATGGTGAAATCGAAGAAGAGCACTATACCTTTGGCGCACAAAACTTGTATCAAGCCACTTATCAATTTGATGATGCGGGTCGCATAACAAGAAAACAACAGTTTTTAGCCGGTGAAAGCCAGGTAGAAACCTATTTGTACGATGGGTTAGGTCGCCTGAGTACTGCTACAAAAGGAGAAACAACACAGGTATACCGCTATGGTGCAAATGGTAACCGGATTGGCATTGATTTCACACAAGGTGACCAAACCACCACTAAGAGCGCAACATTTGACGAACAGGACAGGCTAACCAGTTTTGCTCAGTGCCGGTATCAGTATGATGTTAACGGT